>CAJBHN010000218.1 GCA_903952805.1 uncultured Myxococcales bacterium
AGTCCCGCAGCAGGTCGCTCATCGCCTGCATCGCCTGGGGATCAAGCGTGGCCATAAAGCGGTCCAGCAACTCGTCACGGGCGGGATCGCCAGTGCCGGGACCGACGAACATGTCGGTGGTCTTGGCCGGCGTGGGCGCCGCCGGGGGCGTGGTCGGCGTCGACGGCGAAGGCGTGGCCGACGCCACCGGCGGCAGCTCAAGCTTCTTGGGGGCATGGGGCGTCTGCATCCCGGGGTAGATGAGCAAGCCAAAGCAGGCTGCGACGATGACGCCGGCGATGGCGATGCCGCGCGGCGCCTGCTGAAAACCTGTGTCGCGCGTGCGCATCCACACGACGCCGCACCAGGCGGCGACCAGCACGTAGGTGCCGATGCATCCCAGGCACAGGGACCCGGCGATGGCGCTCGCGGTCGCCAGACCAGCCACCGACGCCGCACCAGCCAGCGCCGTTACCCGCAGCGACGCCGACAGACCGCGACCGAGGGCCGTCGCATCCATCAGCGCCCACAGGGGCAGCAGGGTCGCGGCGATGCCCCAGATAAGCCCCCAGCCCGCGATCGGCACCTGGGTGATGTCGTGGACGGCGACGGCGGCGGCGCTGTCCCACACCGCCGTACAGTTGAGGGTCTCGTTGACGTTGCAGAACGGCGCGGCGCCTTGACGGGCGAGCAAGAGCTCCGCCCACTGAAAGAGAGCCCAGAGGGCGTTGGCGAAACCGAGGCCCACGGCAAGGGCGAGGGAGCGGTTGGCGGAGGCGTCGGCAGGCGATTGGGTGACGGGTGTCATGCACAGGGAGATGCCGAATCAGGAGCGCGCCCGCAAGATGGAGCGGACTTGCTGCTACGCTCGTCCGGTGCGCGACGCGATTGCGGCTGAAGCAGGCAAACGACACGGACTTACGTCCGCCCAGCTGACTGACCTCATCCGTCGCGTCAGCGCCAGTCCCCTCACCGTGTTTGGCGAGTTGGCGAGAGCCGGCATCGACGGCGAGGTGGCGGTTTTGGCGGCTGCAACGGTGACGGGCCTCGCACCGGCCCCACGTTTACTGCTGCGCAACCCGAGCATCCCCGACCATCTTGACGGCGTCGGCATTCGTGATGCCGGCGGGGCTCCCATCGGGCAGGTGCAGGGGCGCGTGTGGATCGCTTTTTCCGACCCCGAGGCGGCCCACGCTGTGGTCTTCTCCGACGACGTCGTCGTCTGCCTTGCCCTCGACGATGACCTCCGGCTGGCCCGCAGCCGCTTCGATGATGCGTATCCGGCACCGGCTTCGGGCGAGACCCGCGCCATCAGTCCCGAAGACATTGGTGCCTTTCGGCGATGGCACGCGCAACACGCCCTCGGGGAGGCTCCGGGCGACCCCGGCCCGGTGCCGACGATTCCATCGACCGGCGACCAGCTCAGCAGCGAAACCGCCGAAGACGCTCCCCGGCCGGCACACCACGCTCTGTCTCCTGCTGCCGCTGCAGCCGACAACAAGTTCGACGACGACCTTTTCGACCAGCCCCACCAGCCCCACCAGCCCCACCAGCCCCACCAGCTCCCCCGCTCAGGCACGGCTGGCCGCACCAAGCCCCTTGCCCGCAACGCGATCGAGCCCGTCGTCGGCGTCCCGGGCTGGAACCAGGAGCAGCTGCGCTTGCTGCGCGCGGCCCAGCTGGGACGCCTGAAGCGATTTCAATTCGAGCGCGTCATCGGCAGCGGCGGGATGGCCACCGTCTATCTGGCCCATGAACGCAACGGCCCCCAGGTGCCGCTGGCCATCAAACTGATGGACCCCCAACGTCTCAACGACGCCGTCGCGGTGGGCCGCTTCAAGCGCGAAGTGCGGACCTTGATGTCGTTGGATCACCCCCATGTGGTGGCGCATATCGATGGCGACGCCGAAGCCAGCGAGGGTGTGCTGTGGTTGGCATGCCGGTACCTCGACGGCGGGACCCTCGCCTCGCTGATGCAACGTACAGGTCCCCTGCCCGCGCCGGCGGCGATTCCCATCGTGATGGCCGTGCTGGAGGGCCTGCAATACGCCCACGGCGCCGGCGTGGTGCATCGCGATCTCAAACCCCAAAACATCCTGCTGGGCCTCGATGGCAGCGTCTGCATCGCCGACTTCGGCGTCGCTCGCGGCGTCGACGATGAACCGCTCACCCGGGCGGGGGTTCGTTTCGGGACACCGGCGTACATGTCGCCGGAGCAGGCCCTTGGCGACGTCAGCGACGCCCGCAGCGACTTGTTTTCCCTGGGCGTGGTCTTTTACCACCTGCTGTGCGGTGACCACCCGTTTGTGCGCGGCACACCCGCCGAGACCATGAAAGCCATCGCCCACAGCGACGTACGGTCACTGCCTGCCGGGGTGCACCTGCCGCCAAGCGTGCGTCGATTGTTGTCGGCGCTCCTGGCTCGCTCCGTCGACGCCAGGCCCCCGGACGCCGAAGGCGCTTTGCAGGTGCTCCGCCCAATCGCCCGACACCTCACGCCGGTGGGCGACGTCGTGCAGGCCCTGCTGCGCGATCCACAGGCCTTTCGGGATGCGCCTCCCATCGACGACGCCGACGACGCCGACGACGCCAACGACGCCAACGACGCCAACGACGCCGACGACGACGCCGACGACGCCCGCGACCGTGCATGGGCCGCGCAGATCGTGACGCAGATCAGCGTCGACGTCACCCTGCACGGGAATCGTCATCCTGCCAGTGCCGGCGAGGGCGTCGCCATCGCCAACACGTTGAGCCCAGCGCCTCCCCGGTCCGTCGCCGTCAACGTCACCGATGGCGATGGCGAGGACGCGCCAGCCGAACCAGTGACCACCAGCGTCGACAACACCCGCCTCGACGCGCTCGAGGTCGTTGCTGGCGCGGCCCGCGGCGAGCGCCGCAAGCGCGTTGCGGTCGTGCTGCTGCTGGGCACGATCATGCTCAGCCTGGTTTTGGCCATGTGGTGGGCAACCACCACCCCCGCGTCGTGAGGACACGAAGCGAGCACTCGCCCCAGCGCGCCGTTTCATGGTCTTGATCGCCAATTCGTCGGCGTCATCTCGACGAAAGAGGTGCCGGACCAATGACACCGTCCGCATCACCCTTGACCCGCGTGCCATGCGTCGCGCACAGCGTTGCCGCGTCCAAACCGCCGTGGGCGCCGTGCGTGAGCACCGACGGCAAGATGCGTGACGGAATGACGACGCTGGCAGCGAGCAGACTCACGGCGCGTCGAAGCCAGGCGGTACGCAGGTATCCAGGATGCAGAGGTAGCCGTCGCGGCATTGCACGTCAGAGACGCAGCGCTGCAGGCACACCTTGCAGGGCGTGCCGTCGCAATCGACTTCGTCGCACAAACCGTTGGCGCCGCAGACGTTGTCCTCGCAAAAGCGTGAGCAATAGCCACCCGGGAACGTCACGATGCAGCCCACGTCGGGAGCGAAGTCGGCCACCCGGGCGCAGGAGGTCGCCTCGTCGGCCTCGGTACAGGCCGCGCCCACGTCGTTTTCAACCGCGGTGACAGCCCGGAGGCGCACGGCGAAGTCGATGCCGGTGACCGGGACGTCTTCGTCGACGACGACCACGGGCACGATTTCTGTGGTGATGGGATAGGCGCCGACGGACTCGAGCTGCGAATCGAACGTGCCGTCGAAGTTGTCGTCGCCGACGGCGTAGACCTCGTAGC
>CAJBHN010000219.1 GCA_903952805.1 uncultured Myxococcales bacterium
CGAAATTCTGCGCACGATCAGATCCACACCCACCCGACACCGCAGCCACGGTGCCAATGCCGCCGTTTCGATCCACCACGTTGTGAGGGTTGTTCAATGCGAAGATGTAGTCGCCCGCGGCATCGCCCAGCGTCGGAATATCGTTGGAGTGAAACTGCTGAAACGTGGGGTCGGCCGACATGAAGCGACCCTCAACGGGGCTATAATATCGCAAGCCAAAGTCCATCAACCCGGTCGATTCGTCCTGATGTTTGCCCGTAAACGAGGCGTATTCGGAACGATGTGCGGAGGATTCGCGCACGGCGCCAAAGGACGTATAGGCAATCTGCTCCGTCACCTGACCGGTCGCATCCGTGACCGCAACCGTCGAACCAAGGTGGTCGAGACTCAGGTAGGCGAGGTGCGTACCAGATTCGTCGAGGAGCTGCAGGCGGGCGCTGCCGCGCAGAACCGCGTCAGCGTCGTCGTTGCGTCCAGCGAGTGCAGCCGCGAACCCGTCGGCGGCGTTGATGATGCCGTCCCCGGACGCGTCTGGCAGCAGCTCGCTGGCGAGGGCTGACGATTGCAGTTCGATGGTGTAGCTGTCGTTGGCGCCGATCAGCAGTCGGGTCACGCCGTCGCGCACCTGGAAATCGGGGGCGAGTTCGTAGGTGGCGCCCCCGTCTTGCTGGGCGAGAATCCGGCCGGACAGCGGCGAGTAGGAATAGCGGGCAATTTGCTGACTGCCACGAAACGCCCCGACCATTTGTTGACGATGATCGTACTCGAAGGAGAGCGCGCCCCGCGTGGTTGCGGAGCCCGCGGCGTCGTAGGTGAAGTCTGTGTCACCGGCAACGGCCACCGCCCGGGGCTGACGCAGGGAATACCTGAGGTTTCCCACATGGTCCGCGCTTTGGCTGCCCAGCGATGACGTCTTGCTGACGATGTTGTCGAGGTTGTCGTAGGCGTAGCTCAGACTTTCCTGACCCGGTCGCCCGGCAGTACCCATTTGAACGCCCACCAGGCGCTGCAGTCCGTCAAGGGTGAAGACCGCGTCGCGCATGCCGAGCGCCGTGCCAGTCGAGGTGTCGTCGACGGCGGTGACGTTGCCCCGACGATCGCGGGTCATCGCGAGGGAAACGACAGCATCACCGTCGGTGCCAATGGTCGACAGGCCGATCAAGCGCTGCAGGTCGTCGTAACGGTATTTTGCCATCGTGCCATTGGCGAAGTGAACTTCGGCGAGGTCACCGGTGGCGGCATAAACGACGTCGGTGATATAACCCTCAACCTTGATAACCCGGTCGAGCCCATCGAACGAATACTGGAGCCGCTGGTTCCCGGGATAGACCTGCTCGGTGACGCGATTCGCAGCATCGTAGGTTGCCGAAAACGCGAAGACGTGGTCGCCCACGGTGCGCAGCGACTTCGCCACCAAACCGCGGGCGTTATAGGCGTAGGAATCAAGTCCCTCGCCAGCCGCTCCAAGCGGATAGCGGACCCCCATCAAACGCCCAGCACCGTTGGTGCAGGTTGTCGCCGGACAGGTGGGATGGACGTCGAAGTAATACTCGATGCGCGTGCCGTCGGGGTCTGCCGCATCCCAGGTGGCAACGAGACGACCCAGGGCGTCATAGTCGTTCTCGGTGACGGTGCCGTTGCCGTCCACCGAACGCAGCAGGTTGTTGTTTTGGTCCCATGAATACGTCGAGGTGCCGCGGTCGGGATCCACGACCGTCAGCAGGCGCCCGGTCAGGTCGTAGGTCTGGATCTTTTCATGTCCCTGGGGGTCGACATAACCTCGCAAATTGCCGAGTTCATCGTAGGTGATCACGTAGGTGTCAGGCGTGGCCCCAGCGGTCAGCTTTCGCTCAATCTGGACCGCCCGTCCGAGACCGTCGATCCGCGTCACCGCAGGCGTGTCACGGCTGGCGCTGTCCTGGTCGGTGTCGTCACTGTCGAAGTAGCTCAGGGACAGTGCACCAAAACGCTGTTCAACCCGCGAAGCTCGTCCGTAGATGGCCGCATCGGGATGAACAAGTTGTTGTTGGTCGCCGCTGGAGGCGTAGCTGATGTCGTCAAACAGCACCGACGCCGGTGGGGGCGCGCAGGTCTCGGAGGCAATCTCATAATTTTGATAGATTCGCACGGCTGAACCGAGTCGATTGAACAGTTTCGTACCAGTCGCGAGGTATCGACGATCCGCAATCTTGACGAGCGTTTGGGTGATGCGGCCAAAACCGTCCATACAGTGGGCACCCTCTCGTTCCAGGCCGGCACCGCGCGTACCAGCGCGACGGATCTTGACCTTGGTGGTTGGGTTGCCGAACTCATATTCGAAGCGAGCGCTCGGCGACGCCAAGGTATCGCCGGGAGCCGCGACCGCCGTTTTGCGCCCGAACTCGTCATAATCGAACCGGGTGGAACTGTCTTCCTGGGTCGAGGGACCAACGAGGAACCAATCGGTGGTCCGAACCAGCCGACCAAGGATTTGATCATATTCAGATGTTCGCTTCAACACATAGGGTCCATCGGCGCCGGTGAGCCCCCTGGTCTGACTGATGACGTCAAGGTGGTCATCATCGTAGGTGTAGCGCCGATGAAAGGCTTCACCATCGACCAGCCCGCCGGCATCAATGGTGTCGATCACGTTCCCGTGTTCATCGTATTGATTGCGAGCCACGTCCTCAAATGGTCCGTTCAACACGCGTTGTTCGGCCACGCGGCTGATCAAGCCGTGCGTCGCCTGCGCACCGTTACCGGCGCCAACAGGCAGACCAACGTAGGCAGCGCCGTCGTAGAAGCTCCGAGAGGTTGATACCAAGCCACCAGGACGCCCGTAGTCGCGCTCCTCAGAGGTCAAACGCAGCAGCCAGGCGCCTGCCGTTTTCGTAGGAGGAATGAAGTCGGATTCGCTGTATGATTCGTCGCCAAGGCATTGCGGACCGCAGGGTTGACCGAAGACCGAGGCGTCGCGAGCGCACGGTTCGCATTCGCCAGCGCCGATATTGACCACCCCAAGGTTGGCCACCTTCGTCTGGTTGCCGTAGCCGTCGTAGGTATATTCATTGCGAATGGTCGCCCATTCTTCGGGTGGCGAGCCATTTTGCTGTATTTGCTCGGAGCTGACGGCGCAGACAAATCGAATATTGAATTCCAGGCCGCTGCTCGGAATGTCAGCGACCCCACAGAGTTCATAGGTGGTGGTTGATTGCGATTGCGGGCCGTCGTCGTCCTCGACCTTCTCTCTCAACAGCAGGCTGGCAAATTGGGCTCGGTCGGGCCCGGCGCCGGTGTCGAATGTCATCGTGGCGAGTGAACTCTGCTGGTGCTCATCTCCCAGTTGGCTGCGTTCGACGTGCGCAAAGCCGCGGAACTGCTTTTCATTGCCGTCGTAGAAACCGGCCTGGTACTTGTAGCGGGTGAGCTGGTGCTGGACGGCCGTCGGGTCGGAGCTTTGCGCGTAGGTCTCCATCGACAGCACGACGATCATCTGGTTCGGGATCGGGTCGGGCCATTGCGTCGCCGGGTCCGTCGCCAGCGCCCGCTGCTCGGCCGCCGTGCCGTAGGTGACCTCGGTGACGAGCCCGAGGCCGTTTTCGATCTTCGTCAGCAGATTCGGTCGCACCGGGAACAATTCCAGGAAGGTCACGTTGCCGGCGCTGCCCGTGATCCACACGATGTCGTTGGACCCGTTGCCGTTCATATCGGCATACAGCACCGTCGTCGTCTGCTCACGCGTGGGCAGCGATTGGGTACCGGCGCCCTCGATCGTCGTGACGGCGTCGAAGGACGCGCCGTTTCTGTTGATGGCGAAGCGGACCGTCGAACCAAGCACCACGACGATATCGTCGATACCGTCGCCGTTGATGTCTTCGAGTTCGAGGGCATCGACGTCGTTTTGCTGGGTGAACGGCAGACCGTTGATGGTCTGAACAGCCGACCATTGGCCAAAGCCGAGGTTCAATTGGTATTGCAGCTCGCCGGGCACAATCCGCACCGGGTCGAGCAGGCCGTCGCCGTTCATGTCGGCCATTTCCAGGTTCGCCGTCGTCGTGAAATCCCAGGTATTGCTGGAGTCGCCGCCCAGCGGCATGACGCCGTCGAGGAAGGAGTAGCTGCCGTTGCCGTTGTTCAGGAAGATCTCAGTGCTGTTCGTCTGGGTCCGCAAGATGTCGATGCGGCGGTCCCCGTCGGCGTCGAGGAAGCGGACGTTGGGGAGGGCGCCGTCTTGACCGACGTCGAAATCGTCGAAGTTGGGGGCCGTGCTGGCGGTGTCTGTCAGCGGTTGCAGGGAGTCCCAATCGCCCGCGCCGCGGTTCACCAGGAATTGGCGCAGATTCTGATTGACGAGGTCGACGAAGCCGTCGCCGTTCATGTCGGCCATTTCCAGGTTCGCCGTCGTCGCGAAATCCCAGGTATTGCTGGAGTCGCCGCCCAA
>CAJBHN010000220.1 GCA_903952805.1 uncultured Myxococcales bacterium
CCTCAGCGTCCAGAAACGCCGAGCATTGAAACAGCATGAAGAAGGTCAACTCTGTCAGCGCTTCGATGATGACGGTGCTGGCATCGTGACCCTCGGCGACCAACGCCCCCAGATTGCGGGCAAGCATATCCGTCGGCAACTTTCCGGTACTGCCCGGGGCGACGCCATCAAAGAAGTCACGAAACGCTTGCTCGGGGTCGTGCAGGTATTTGTGGACGCCGGCGCTGAAACCCACGAGTTGCCCGGATCGGACGACCTCGTCGTGGATTTCGCGAAAAGCGACGTTGAAGATCTCGACCTTTTGCTCATCTTCGCGACGCAGCACGTAGCCGTGGTCGACGCGAGCCTTGACCAGTTCCACCAAGCCCTGCTTCATGAGTTCGTACACCGCGCGCGTGGCGTCGAAGGCAGCGACGTGGATGGCCTTGGCGATGTCGGCAACCGATGCCTCCGTCGTCAAAGCTGCCAGAGCACGGCGAGCGAATTCGAGGTCGGCGTCTTTTTCAAAGCTCGCCGATGCCGCCTTGGCGGTGCGGCGAACCCGGGCGGCCGCCGACGGAATCCGCACCCGAAAAACACTCATTTCGTCAGCGCGGCGCACGGCCTCCAACAGCAGATGCTGCATGGGCAGCGGCGGCGTCGACGGCATGGGGAAACCAGGCGCCAATCGATACAGCGTGAAGCTGCCCTGCTCCCACTGCATGACGTCGGCAAACAACTCGGTGATCTGCTCCTGGATCGCCCGCCACAGTTGATGGCTGTCGATGATCCCTCGCGCCAACAACACCTGCCCCATCCGCTTCCCCGTCCGCTGGGCCTCGACCTGGGCCTCCTCCAGGGCCTCTTCGGAAATCTTGCCCAGGCGCACCAGAAAAACCCCGAGCCTGTCGCCGGGCAGGTTGCTGCCGATGCTCGCGACGTCGCCGTGGGCCAGCAGCACCACGCGTTCGATGGGACCCTGCTTCAGCAGCACCCGGCCCGTCTCGCGGTTCTGACCCAGCGTGTTCATCAAGCCCAACAGCGGCATCGCGCCAATATCGCCACACAACGCGAGGACCTCGCCGTCGCGGGCCACGCCACCGGTGCCGTCATCGAGGGTCATCACCACCAATGACCCCGCCCGGTGCACAGCATATTTGCCAGGCCCCTGCCCCAGCAAAGTCGCCGCTGCGGCATCTGGCGACAGCGCACCTTTTTTGTCGATCTGCACGTTGGTCACCTGAGCATCGTCGTCAAAAGCACGCCGAGTCTCAACTTCTTCGGCGCTGTTGGACAATGAAGCCCACCGCGACGCCAAAAGCGCCCCGGTCACCCATGTACGCTCTTGACCTACCCCTTGAGGAAGGCCTGGACGGCCGTGCGCAATGCCAGTGGCGACGTCAGCTCCGGCTGCACCCGGTGCCCCAGGACCCGCTCGGTCAGGTCCCAGTAATGCGCGGCCAAATCGCTGCGAATCGCATCGGACAGCGGCGGCGGCGTGCCGTGGCCACTGAAGCCCTGGGCCAGCAACCAGCGCCGGAGGTTCTCTTTGTCGAGCATCTCGGGCGCCTCGCCGGCAGCCACGCGAGATCCGTAGGAGGCCTTGACCCAGAAGCGTGAGGAGTCGGCGGTGTGGACTTCGTCGATGACGCAGATCTCGCCGTCGATCAGGCCCAACTCGTATTTCGTGTCGACGAGGATCAGCCCCTGGGCGTCGGCATGCCGTTGCCCGAGGGCAAAGAGATCGCGGGCGATGGCACAGGCCCGGGTGACCTGGCCCGCAGTCATGCGTCCCGACGAGACCAGATCCTGGAGCGAACATGGCTCATCATGGACGCCGACGGCCTCCTTGGTGGTCGGCGTGATGATCGGCTCGGGAAACGCGCTCCAGGGGGCCTGCGCGGGGTCAAGGGTCAAGCCATAGACACGCCCCCGCTGCTCGGGCGCGTCGCGGAGCAGGGACCCGGCCAGATGGCCTCGCACGACCAGTTCGACGGGAAAGGCCTGGGCCTTCTTGCAGCGCAGCACCGCGGGTCCCAGGCGTTCAATCAGATGGGTGGGGGCCACCTCGGCGGCCCGCTGCAGCCAATAGGCGCTTTGCTCGGTCAGCAGCTGCCCTTTGAGGGGGATGGTGCCAAGGACGACGTCAAACGCCGACACCCGGTCGGTGGCGACCAACAGCACCTCATCGCCACGAACATAGACGTCACGCACCTTGCCCCGGTGCGTCGGCGGCAGGTCCGGGACGCCGTCGACGACAACGGCGAAGGCGCTCTCGATGATGCGGCGGCGATCGGCGTCGCTGGTCCCGGCGGTCAAGGCGGTGGTGCTCATGTGCATGCGCTACACTCCTGCGGTGCCAGCATCAAAGCCCGCTCTCACCTTGCGCACCCGCACCCTCGAAACCATGCAAACACCCTTCAACACGATGGAGGTCGTGCAGGTGGGCGAGCGCGTCGACATGGACGTCGCTGGCGCCACCTACGCCACCTGGCATCCCGAGCACCTCCTGACCGGCTACTCATGGGACGCCCTCAGCGTGGGTTGCCTGCTGCGGGCGGCCGGGCCGCCGACGTCGGTGCTGTTGCTGGGCCTCGGAGGTGGCACCGTGGCTCGCCAGCTGCGGCATTTCCTGCCGGGCGTGCGCATTGTCGGCATCGAGATCGACCAGGGCGTCGTCGACCTGGCCCGGCGACACTTGCATCTCGACGAAGCCGTCGAAGTCCACGTCGCCGACGCGTACGACTGGCTGGCGTCGGCCACTGAGACTTTTGATGCCGTCATCGACGACCTGTTTCTGACCGGCGCCACCGACGTCGTGCGCTCGCGGGTGCCCGAGGGCGACACGCTGGCCCTGGTGCGGCGGCGCGTGGCTCCCGGCGGGGTCGTCGTCGCCAACCTCATCACCGACGTCGGCGACCACAACACCGTGCGCCGCAAGACCCGCTCGGCCTTTCGCGATGCGTTCGCGTCGGTGCGGGTGGTCAAACCCCCGCGGGGCCTCAACGAAATCCTCGTCGGCGGCGACGGCGTCAAGACCGGCAAG
>CAJBHN010000221.1 GCA_903952805.1 uncultured Myxococcales bacterium
CGACGCGGGCGAAGCGCACCGTGGTGTCGTTGACGACCTCCTCGATGACGCAAGGAGCGCGATTTGGGTCGATATCAACGAGGGTGATGCGGTCGCTGGTGCCGCAGGGCGGCAGCCCGTTTCTTCCCAGGCAGCCACCGCTCGGCTCCGTCCCATCCCCCTGATCGTGATCCCCCTGCTCGTGCCATATGGCCATCCATGGGCGCACGGGTCCGCCACCCACGCTTTGCAGGTTGCTCAGCACGAAGTCGACCAGTCGGCGGGAATCGCTGTCGGCGGTGCTCTTCTTGCCGTCAAGCTTCAAGATGCGGGTGATCACCACGCCCGACGACGCTGCCGCCGCCACGACGATGCCGGCGATGGCGAGGGAGATGGACAGTTCCAGGACCGAGAACCCTCGACGCACGGTGCACCTCACGAACGATGGGACACAAGCACCAGTTGTTGGGCGCCCCGAGGCTCGGCCCAGGTCACCTTGACCTCAAGCCGTCGAATGCGGGCTACGGGTCCAGGCCCCACCGCCCAACCGACCGTGAACAATGGCGACGTGGTGGTGGGGGTGCCGTCGGCCTTGAAACCCGTGCCGACGTAGGTGGCGACGGCGAGATCGGCGTCGTCGGGGTACATGAGCAACAGCTCTTCCATGCGGGCTTCGGCGAGGTGCAAGGCCTGGGTGACCCGCTCCTGATGGGCTTCCAGCGACGACGCTGTCCCATAGGCGCTCATCACGGCGGACAGGCCGATCGCGAGCATCGCCGAGGAGATCATGACTTCGATGAGTGAAAAGGCTCTCACCCGATCAGTATGGCGGATTTCAGCGCCAGTGCAGCCTGTGAGGCAGGCGCACCAAGACTGACAGGCACCGACAGCGACCGACAGAGACCGACAGAGACCGACAAGGACTGGCAGAGAGAACTTCACCCGCGTGGTGGGCTCATGCTTCCCAGTCCTCCAGGCCGCGGGTCGCGCTCTTGACGGCGTCGGTGGCGGTGTCCCGACGGATGGTGAAGATCGTCATGGCCGCCAACACCCCAATGCCTGCGCCCGCCAACAGCAGGGTGCCCAGCAGCGCATTGTCGAGGCCCAGCAATGCCAGGCGACCCACCACCAGCACGACGGCGGCGGACGCGGCGGCATACAGCGACCGTCGGTCGCGCACCTTGATGGCGTAGCCGACGCCGATCGTGACCAGCACGATTCCGAGCGCAAAGGCGCCAAAGGTCTTGGTCGACAACGCCGTCCAGGCCGAGGTGCAGTACAGCGGCACATGGACCCACACCGACAGATACCGACCGGCTGAGCCGAGGAGCGAGCGGTGTCGTCGTCCCAGAAACGTGCCCACGAAGGCAACGGGCAACAGGTACAGCGACGCGTCACGCACGCCCTGGGCCGACAACGCCAGCACCGTCGCTGCGACCAAGGCCACGCCGCAGGCCAGTTCATAGCGGGGACTGTGCCTCGCCCGCGACAGCAACGCGTACAGGCCGCCACCCGCCAAGCAGATGAGAGCCCGACTGTGGTCGTCGTGGCCAAAGCCGGCAGCGATGACCGGCAGCGTCATGGCGTACATCTCGGCCGCGCGCGCGGTGCTGGCCCCGCGGGGGTTGGCTCGTGACGCATGGCCGATGGCGATGAAGACGGCGGCGCCCACGAGGCAGGCGACGGCGTCGATGCCGCCGACGTCATCCAACCAGGGAGTGCGACGGCGGATGTCGACATAGATGGCGAGGGCCATGCCCTGGCCCAGGGCTGCCGGCCACGTCTGCTCCCGATCGACGGCCATGCGCGACGTGAGCACCACCACCAGGGCCAGGCACAGCCACGTCGACAGCAGCGCTGCCGACGTCGGTCGCGGGTCAACGACGACGACGGCAACCACGACGGCGACCAACCACAGGGTGAGCTGCTCGACGGTGCTGCGCATCGCCCGGCTGACGTCGTGGAGCAGGCCGGGAGCGTCCTTGAGTCGTTCGCTGTGAAACGCCGCGAGCGAGGGCAGGTTCCACATGCGGGCGGCCTGGGTCTGCACCGCCAGGCAACCCAGCAGGGCTCCCAACAGCACGAAGGGCAGGGCGTCGACGTCAAACGCCGCGCCAGTACCGATGACGACGCGGGCGACGCCGGCGCCGACGCCGCCACCGACGACCATGACGCCGATGGCGCCGACCCGGGCCGTGGCCTGGCCGGGCTGCACCAGCACCAGTGCGACGAGGGCCGCGCCGGCCAGGA
>CAJBHN010000222.1 GCA_903952805.1 uncultured Myxococcales bacterium
ACGGTCAGTTGCCCGACACCGATCCCCGCCTGCGCTTTGACGCCTTCGACTGCACCACCTTCGTCGAGACCGCGCTGGCGTTGGCACTGTCTGCGTCGACGACCGAGGCCCGCCAGCGGCTTGACCTGATTCGCTACCGGGACACACCGTCGTTTGCGGCCCGGCGCCATTTTCCCGAGGCCGAATGGATCCCCGAGCTGGTGGCGGTGGGGCTGCTGCGCGACATCACCCGCGAGGTCGCCGGGGACGACGTCACCATCGAACGCAAGCAGCTGGACGCCCACGTTTGGCACCGCGCCCATCACAAAGGGCTCCCAGCCCTCGAGGATCGCCGTATCCCCGAAGGCACGTTTGCCCTCCCTGTCTGGCCCTTGGAGCGCGCAGCCGCTCATCCCGAGCGCATTCCGCCTGGCACCATCCTTCACGTCGTGCGGGCCGACTTCGCCAGCGTGCCTGTGCGCGTCAGTCACCAGGGTTTGGTCCTCGACGTTGGGGGGCGGCGGGTGCTGCGCCATGCCGCTGATCGCCTGCACCATCGCGTCGTCGACGAAAGCCTCGACGTCTTTTTGGAGCGCATGAAGCACTACGGCAAATGGCCAGTCACCGGTGTCCACCTGACCCGCGTCGTCGCCGCCTCTGGCTGGGCAGAACGACTCGCCGCCGCGCGTCCGGCCCCCCCGGCGTCCTCTCCGCCGTGAGACCCGTTCGTTGCCTTCCCGGCACATGAGGGATCGACCCCTGCGGCGGGTCCCCACCACCGCACCGTCATTCAGTCGCGCCCAGCAGCGCTGACGGCGACCACGTCGACGCCATGAGCGTGTCTCGATGGCCGTCGCGCGCACCCACGACAACGCCATCGACGTCCCGAAGCCGACAATTCCAGCGCGCCCATGATGCCAACGACAACGGCGACGCCGCCCATCAGGTGAAGCCAGGTGGGGACAGGTGGGGACAGGTGGGGACAGGTAGGGACAAATGCGCACACGTCCCAACTGGATCCCCCTATCGATCTCCAGCGAAAAACTTGCGAACGATCACAAATCGGCCGACTTTGCGTCTGTACCCGCCGCTGTCGTCGGGTGGTTGTTTGAGCCTGGAGAGAGCATGCGCCTCCTTCCCCCATGTGCCCCCCGTCTGTTTCTGTGGACCGCCTTGAGCCTTGTGCCAGGGACTGTCCTCGCCGAGAGCCGCGTTGAGCGGATCGAGATCGCCGATGCCGAAAGCGGCCCGGAAATCATGATCCGTTCGGCCAGTTTTCGCGCCAGCAAACCGGACTTTTCCCTCTTCCGGCTCAAGAATCCGGCGCGGGTGGTGATCGACATTCCTGGCGTCGAGGTCGCTGGCCTCGATACGCCGTCGCCTCGAGCGGGGATCTCGGCCATCACCACCACCCAGTTTCGCGGTCGCAACGGCCCGGTGGGGCGAGTCGTGGCCGTCCTCGACGAGGACGCCGAGGTCGACGCCCAGGTGAAGGGTGACGCCATCGTCATCACCACCCGAAAGGGCGCAGCGACGTCACCGACCACGGCGTCGACGGTGTCGACACCCGCAGCGGACACGCCGGTGATCTCCCTTCAGGGCTCGCCCGACCCGGTCGTCACCGGTGGCACCCTCAAGGACGTCGTCGCCCGCGAACGCGACGGTGGCGGCATCGTTCAGTTGCTCACCGACGGCGAGGTGACGCGCTACGAGGTTGAGGAGGTGGTCGATCCTCCCCGCCTGGTGATCGATCTCTACGGCGTCAGCGTGACCGGCCACGGCGAGCGCACCTTTGCCGCCACCGCTCTGAAGGGTGCTCGCATCGGCAAGCACGCCGACAAGACCCGGATCGTGCTCGAGACCCGCGATGGCGTCATGCCTCGCTATGATGTCGCCAGCACCAACGAAGGCATTGCCATCCTGCTGTCGGGCAAGGCAACGGCTTCCAGCAGCGTTGTCGACGTCAAGGGCGTGACCTTTGACAAGAAGAACGGCTTCTGGCGGCTGCGCCTCGACACCGCCGGCGCGGTCACCGTACGCACGGTGAAGACCTCGCCGACGGAAAAGATCATCGCCCTCGATGGCGCTCGCGTTGCTGATAGCCTGCTTGGCAGCCGCGGCCTGCGTGGAGGGTCCGTCGCCGACGTCGCCCTCGACCGGGACAGTGGCCGGGATTCGATCCGCGTCCGCTTGAGCCTCAGTGGCGCTGTGGAAGACAGCGTCTGGCAGAAGGACGGCGCCGTCTATTGGGACATCCGTTCCATGAGCGACGCGGCCCCGACGATCGCCTCGACCGCCGGCCGGGTGCAGCCGTCCGCCGCTCCGTTTTCGTCTGGTCCGGTCACCTTGTCCCGTGAGGTGGCCACCGCCGCCAGCTTCAAGGGCAAGAAGATCACCATCGACATGCAAGACGCCGACATCATCAACGTCATCCGGCTGATGGGTGACGTCAGCGGCAAGAACGTCGTCATCGGTGAAGACGTCAAAGGCAAGGTCACGGTCAAGCTGAAGAACGTCCCCTGGGATCAGGCCCTCGACGTCGTGCTCAAGACCAAAGACCTCGGCCGAGAGGAACGCGGCGGCATCATCCGCGTCGTCCCCCAGGCCAAGCTCGACGCGGAGCGCGAAGCCCGCTTCAAGCTCCAGGACGAGCGCGAAAAGAAGTTGCCGACGACCGTGCGACTCATCCCCGTCAACTACGCCATCGCCCAACAGCTCACGCCCCAGGTGAAGGAACTGCTGTCGGCCCGCGGCAAGGTGACCTTTGACGCCCGCACCAACGTCATTATCGTCGAGGACATCCGCGACAATCTTGACCAGGCCGAGCGCCTCGTCCGCACGCTCGATACCCAGACGCCCCAGGTCCTCATCGAGGCCCGCATGGTCGAAGGCACCACGTCCTTCACCCGTGCACTCGGCATCCAATGGGGTGGTGGTTTGTTCTTCAGCCAACGCGGCGGCAACCCCACCGGGCTGGTGTTCCCCAACAACGTCGGTCTCGTCGGTGGCGCAGACGACGCCGCCGGCCTCAACGGTACCGCGACCCCCGGCGTCTTCTTTCCGTCCAACTTCGCCGTCAACCTGCCTGCGCAGAACGTCAACTCGGGTGTCGGCTTGAACCTTGGTTCGGTCGGCAACTTCGGCTTCGTCAACGCGCGTCTCACCGCCGCCGAAGCCTCTGGTCAGGCCAAGATCATCTCGGCCCCGCGCATCACAACGCTGAACAACACCCGGGCCCGCATCACCCAGGGAACCGACATCACCGTGCCCATCGTGTCCCAGAACCAGCTGACCGTGCAGACGGTCAAGGCCGCCCTCGAACTCGACGTCACGCCCCACGTCACCGCCGACGGCTCCATCTTGATGGCCATCAAGCTCACCAACAACGTCCCCGACTTTTCCCAGCAAGTTGGCCAGGGCGTTCCGCCGGTCTCGACCAAGGAAGCAGAGACTGAAATGCTCGTGCAGGACGGCGACACCGCGGTCATCGGCGGCATCTACACCCGCAACACCGCCGAGAACTACGCGCAGACGCCCTTCCTCGGCTCCATCCCCATCCTTGGTTGGCTGTTCAAGAACTCGACCGAGTCAGACACCCGCTCCGAGATGTTGGTCTTCATCACCCCGCGCATCGTCAACCGTCGGATCGCGACGCCGCAGGGCGGGGGTCTGTGATGCGCCACGCCAATCAACGCCCTACACTGACAGTGTCCAGGAGGATTTCCATGCGCCTGCCGCTGACCGCCCTCGTATCCGGGCTCGCCTTCGCCAACGGTTGCGTCAAACAAGACGCCGCCATGTTCATCGAGGGCGTCCTCCCTCTCAAGGCTCCCGCATGCAGCGTGTCCAACACGGACACCGTGTTTCAGTCCTCGGGCACCCTTGACCTCCTCGCGGCTGCCGGCAGCGGCTACACCGCCTTCCTGAAGGTGCGCACCAACCTCCCCGCAACCTTCAACAACACCGACGTCAGTCAGGACCAAACGCGGTCGCCGAACTACCCCGACTATGGTCCGGTCGACAACAACGTCGTCATCTTCGAATCTGCAGCCATTGACATGACGATCCAGAGTGACGTGGCATCTTTGAGTGCGTTCAAAGCAGCAGCGGAAATAGCCGCGAAGACCGACGGCGTTCGATTCACGTGCACGGCGGCGGAGTGCAGCACCAACCCCAATGACGATGCGGCTGCCCGCGAAGTCGTTCCTGCAGCAGGCACGGTGTTCAATATCCAAACCACGCTCAACTCGCCGCAGGTCGTCGTGACCGAGGTCTTGTCAGGCAACGCGGCGACCATTCTGCTCAACACGTTCACGGCAGCCAAGGAAAAGGGCCTCATCGATGACGACGGGTTGTTGAAAGCAGAGGAGGCCCAAAAGCTCAACCTCCTGGCGCTGCCTGGCCAGAAGCAACGCGTCCAAACCAACATTTCGCTGACGGGCACCACCACCGGCAGCGGCGACCTGCGTCCGGTGACGAGCTACGACTTTCCGTTTGGCATCGACGTCTGCATCGGCTGCTTGAGACCGACTGCGGAGTTCTGCGAGCAGTTTGATGCGTTGGTGTTTGAGATTGAGGGCAACGACGCCGCCGCCGCCAACGTCGAAAACTGCATCGACTCGCAGGACATTCCGACGGCGTTCTGCGGCTGCGCTCGCGCCGACGGCACGCACGATGGGCGCATCGTCACGACCGACGCTGACGTCTGCCGTCCCGAAGAGCCCTGAGATTCGGTCGCAGGGTTGGTGAGAAATCGGCGGCCGAGGGCCGCCGATTTTGTGTGTGCAGGTTCCCCGACGGCCACGCTCGACAGCGCCACCCTCAAGCCGCCGAAACTGGTACATTCGGACCGTTAGCGATGGTCACCATGGGCCTGCCAGGTTCTCGCCCGTCTCCCAGGAGCTTCCCGATGTTCTCCGAGATTCTTGAGCGTTTGCTGACTGAGGTTCCTGGCGCACGCTCCGCCACGGTCATGGGCTTTGACGGCATCGCCATCACCACCCGTGACGCGCCGACCAGCGAGGGGACCGAACAGGCCGCCGCCGTGGAAGTCGCGGCCATCACCAGCCAGCTGAAGCGGGCCGCCGAAAGCCTCGGGGCCGGCGACGTCAAGGAGGTCACGCTGGAGACCGATGGGCTGACGACGCTGTTGCGTCCGCTGACCAGCGAATACCTGCTGGCCCTGACCCTCGGCCCCGACGGCTTCACGGGCAAGGCCCGCTACCTGATGCGGATCGTCGCGCCGAGCATCACGGCTGAGCTCGTCTGAGGTGAGCGTCGGCTTCCCTCGCGTTGTGGTCTTGCACGGGCCAAGCCTCGGGTGGCTTGGTCGACGTGAGCCCGCCGTTTATGGCAGCGAGACCCTTGCCGAACTGAACGCCCGCCTGGTGTCGCACGGTGATGCCCTCGGCTTGCGCGTCAGTTGCCGGCAATCGAACCATGAAGGCGAGCTCATCGACTGGCTGCTTTCCGACGACCGCGAGGCCATCATCCTCAATGCTGGCGCCTACGCCCACACCAGCCTCGCCATCGCCGACGCCATCCGTGCCATCGCTCCACTGCCGGTCGTGGAGGTCCATCTGAGCAACACGGTCGCTCGCGACATCGCACGCCATCCCGCCCCCGTGGGCGCCGCCTGCCGAGCCCGGTTGGAGGGCTTTGGCGGCGATGGCTATCTGATGGCGTTGGACGCCGTGGCTGGCTGGCTTCGCCGACAGTGATTGACCGCGCCGGGGAAGGTCCGTAACGGGGGCTCCATGTACACGACGTCGGACTTTCGCCGCGGCCTGCGTATCGAGATTGATGGCACGCCCTACAGCATCATTGAATTTGAGCACCACAAGCCGGGCAAAGGTGCAGCGATCACTCGCTGTCGTTTGCGCAACCTGCTGACGGGCCAGGTCACCGCGCCAACCATGCGTTCGGGGGAGAAGGTCGGCCAGCCGGACGTCGAGGACAAAGACGGCCAGTTCCTGTTCGCCTCCGGCGACACCTACACGTTCATGGACCCCAAGACGTACGAGCAGTACGAAATCTCGAAGGAGATGCTTGGCGAGTCGACGGCGTTCCTCATCGACGGCATGAACGTCAGCATCTTGTTCTTCCAGGGCAAGGCTGTGAGCGTCGACTTGCCGAACTC
>CAJBHN010000223.1 GCA_903952805.1 uncultured Myxococcales bacterium
CACCGTCAGCGCTTCCAGCAGCGCGAGGTCATGGGCATCCAGGCGACCCCGATACTGCACAGCGTCGACGTAGGTGGCGCGCTCGGCCGTCGACATCGGCGCCGTCACGTTGCGGCCGGCCAGCCATGCCTCCAGCGACGACCAGGCGACCAGGCGCAGTTTGGCCGACGCCAGCCCGGGATCCCGCTCGAGGGCCAACTGCAGCCCCAGCCGCATGCCGTCGATGTCGGCCTGGGCCAGGCGCGCCAGCGCAGACGTATAGGCCACGACGGCTTCAGCGTTGCGCGACGACGCCAGCGGACGAAACTGGCGCAGGCCAATCACCATGGCCACGATGGCCGCCAGAAACACCAGCAGCACCACCAGGTGTCGACGTCGATTGGCCACGCGCACCGCGGCGGCCGACGTTGGGCTGGCCGGCGAGGACGAAGACGAGGTCGAGGTCGAGGAAGCGGGCGTATCGGCCATGGCGCGACTGTACCGTTGTCGCGCCGACAGACCAGCCCGGGCGCGGCATTGACGGAGCGCGGCTGCCGCAGGATCGACGCCCATGCGCACCCTGCCCCGTCTCCTGCTCGCCAGCTGTGTTGTGACCGCCATCGGGGCCGCCGCCGCCGCCGCCCAGGAAGGCCTGGTCGCCACCCCCAAGGGTGACGACGGCGATGTCGCCGAAGCCACCGTCGACGACCGCGTGGCTCCTGCAGAACAGGAAGACGCCCTCAAGCTCTTTGTCGGCAGCTGGCGCTGCACGGGCACGTCGTCGACCGACTACGGCGCCGATACCCCCACCAGCCTGACCATCACCGGCAAGAAAGACCTTGCCGGTCGCTGGCTCACCGTCAAAACCGAGCTGGTCCCCAAGGCCAAGGGGGCAAAGACCATCGCGACCAGCGAGGTGTGGGGCTACTCCCGCGCGGCCGGGACCCTCGTGCGCAACGGCGCCAGCAGCGAAGGCGGCTTCATCGCTTCGACGTCCGCCGGCTGGACCGGTGAGCGCTTCGCGTGGGCAGGCACGTCGGCCCAGTCGGGCAAAAACGCCAAAGAGAAGTTTGCGGTCGAAAAAAAGAGCGACAAGGAAATCGCCGTCGAGCTTTCCCTCGGCGTTGAAGAGTTGCGGGTCGTGTTTGACGGCACGTGCAAGCATTGAGGGTCTCGCCCGGCACACCCAGGACGGCCACGCATGACCCGACCGATCACCGACCCGACCCACGTCGTGCCTGAGCCGGCCATGCCGGGGGCGTCGTCGCAGCCATCGATCCACAGGTCGCAGGCGACCGACGTCGACGTGGGCCCGGTGGATCATGCAGGCCATGTGGACTGGCGGGATGCATCCATGTTGCGAGCCGAGTTCGGCGGTCGTTGACGCCATGATGCACCCAGCTGAACTCTTTCTTTCCCGCTCGTTGCTGGGCCTCGTGCCCTGCCGCCACGAGGGGCGCGAGGCCGTCGCCGTGGCCTCTCTCGACGACGCCGCCGTGCTCGTGTTGGATGCGCGGGGCCTGGTCCTGCTGACCCACCACGCGCGTCGCATCGACCGCGTCATGGTGTGCGACGACGCCAAAGCGGTGCAGCGCTGGCTGTTGGTGCGCGGCATCGACATCGCCCGCCCCCTGTGTGTGCAGACGGTGTCGGCGCTGGTGCGAGGCGAGCCCTGGTCGCCGACCGACGCCGTCACCCTGCCTGGCAGCGACACCGCCCTCGACACGGCCCGCCAGCTGGTCCGCGGCGTTGATGCCCTGCTCGCGCGGCTGGAGAGCAGTGGTCAGAAAAAAGTGGCGCGGCTGGAATGCCTGGTCACGAGGGCCTTTGCCGCCCTTGAGCATCGTGGCCTGCCCATCGACGTCGGCCTGTGGCGCCAGCTCGTGGCCGACGACAAAGCCCGGATGCAAGCGGCCCGGGAGCAGGTCTTCGCCCTCGCTGGCGATCATGTTCCCCGCGACTTGTTTGGCGTCCCCGACATCAACCTCGACGCCGAGCTCGAAGTGAAGGCGCTCATCAAGCGCGCCACCGGCGTCACGCTTGAATCGTCGGGGAAACAGCACCTCGCCGCCGTCGGCCATCCCCTTGCCGACGCTCTGGTGGCCTATCGCGAGCCCTGGAAAATCGTGTCCACCTATGGCGACAGCTTCGTCGAACACGTCGCCGACGTCCGCACCGACGGTGATGGCCGAAAGATGGGTCGGATCCGCTCGACCTTCGTACCCCTGGGTGCGTCCACTGGCCGGGTCGCCTGCCGCGAACCCAACCTGCAAAACCTCCCCAAGGACGCCCGCTTCCACGAGGCCCTGCGGGCTCCTGCCGGCCGCCTGCTGGTGACCGCCGACTACGCCGCTTGCGAACTGCGCATCGTCGCCGAACTGGCGGAAGACCCGGTCTTCCTCGCAGCGTTTGATCGCGGCGAAGACCTGCACAGCACCGTGGCGTCGTCGTTGTTTGGCGTCCCGGTCTCAAAGACGGTCAATCCCGAACTCCGCCATCGGGCCAAGGCCATCAACTTCGGCCTCGTCTACGGCATGGGGCCCGGCGCCCTCGCCACCTCCCTCGGCGTCGAGCGCGGCACCGGCGAAGACCTGCTGGCCCGCTACTTCAAAACCTTCCCGCGCATTCGCGACTATCTCGACGGCTCCGTCGAGACCGCCATGCGGCGTGGCTACAGCGAGACGGTGCTTGGTCGTCGCCTCACGTTTGACCCCGCAGCCCTGCGCGCCGACAACGCCCGCGGCGAGCTGTCCCGCATCATGAAAAACATGCCCATCCAGGGCACCTCGGCCGACATGACCAAGCTGGCGATGGTGCGAATTCATGAAACCCTCACCCAGCGGATGAGAGCCGGCAGTTTGGGCGACGCAGGCATCGTCAACACGGTCCACGACGAGCTGGTGGTCGAATGCGATGCCGCCGACGGCGACGTCGTGGCGGCTGTGGTGGGCGAAGAGATGTCTGAGGCCCATCGCGCGCTCTTGCGGAGGGTCCCACCGTCGGTCGAGGTCCATCTCGGCCCCACCTGGCATCACTGACTGGAAACCCGCTGCGTGGTCGGGTCAGCCGCCTTCGCCTTCGCCTTCGCCTTCGCCTTCGCCTTCGCCTTCGCCTTCACCTTCGCCTTCGCCGCCCGGCAACGTCGGCGGGGGGCCTTGCACAATCCGCCCACCGGCCACAGGCAACGTCAACAAGCCGCTGCTGTCGAAGATGACGAGCTGGCTGAAGGTGGTGAAGTCAATGAAGCGAGGGATGGCATAGCTGCGCGCGGGATCGGACAAGCGCCCCGCCAGCGCCGACGAGAAGGCTGGCTCCATCTGATAGCGGCTGGACTCAAAGGGGTTCAGGGTGTCGGACAAGAACACCTGGGCTGAGGGCAGGCCATCCAGACCGGGGCCGCCGACCAGGGGGTCAAACGTCACTCGAATGGCCTGGTCGAGGTTTTGGCCGCCGACGTCTTCGATGATGGCGAGCGTGCCGACGCCGACGTAGAGGCCGCCGAAAGCGCCGTCGTCGACAAAGGCATGGCCCAGTATGCAGCGTCCGCAGCCGCCACAGCGGTTGTTCGACTCGCGACCGCGGAAGCACACGAGCTCTTCCTGGTTGGTGCCGCACACCTGCGTCCCCGTCGCGCACCCCGAACACACATCGCCCGGGAAGGCTGCAATGGGCACAAGCTCCTCGCAGCCACCACAGGCGTTTCTGGGGTGGTCGCCGATGCATTCGGTGGCACTGCCGTCGCCGTTGCAGACCGCGATGCCGCAGCGGTATTCGCCGCATGGCAGGTTCGGCACGCCCTGGGTGACGTCGAGCTCGCGACAAGCACCGCAGCGGTTGGGCTGGCCGGGTGGCTGCAGACACACCAGCTCATCGGATTGAGGGGTGCAGCCAAACGTGCCGCAAAATGGGGCGTCCCCAGACACCGAGCAGGGCTCGCCAAAGCCAACGGTCTCTTCTGAACAGAGGGGCGCTTCGCCCTCGCCCTCGCCTTCGCCTTCGCCCTCACCCTCGCCCTCACCCTCGCCGACGCCCGCGTCGGCGCCGCCGTCGGCGGGCTGGACACAGTCTTCACAGCCGACAGCAAGGACCAGCAGGAGCGACAACAATGGAGCGCGCATGCTGGGGAGTATGCCCGAAGGTCGACCCGACACAACGCCGCCCGATCTGGTTGAAGTTGCAGCGCCGGTTTCCAGCGACGACGTCAGCCGCTGATCAAGCGCTGATCAGGTACCCATCTCGGCCAGCACCCGCCGATGCAGATCGCTCGCCTCAGCATGGTCGGGCTGCAGGGTGACGGCTCGGTCCAACAATGATCGCACCACGGGCAACGTTCCTGAGCGCTCGTAGCGGGGATTGGCGAGCAGCACACGGGCCAGGGCCGTCAAGAACTCCGGCCGCGTGGCATCGAGGCGCACCGCCTCGCGCAGCGTGACCTCAGCTTCGTCAAGACGGTCCTGGGCTGCCTGCTCAATGCCGTCGCGGTACTTCTTGTCGGCAGGCGACAGCGGCGCCTCTTCGACCGGCATGGTGGCCGGCGGCGGCATGGCCGACTGCAGCGTCGACGCCAACGACGACAGCGGCGGGTTTTTCACCGGCTCTTCGATGGGCTTGGAGGAGGCCGAGAACAACG
>CAJBHN010000224.1 GCA_903952805.1 uncultured Myxococcales bacterium
ACGACGCCGCCCGTCTGCGCCTTGTCGACCGCCTGATCGACGAGCAGGCGTTGTCGTCGTCAGCCATCCCGTTCACGGCCGAGGTCTTGCGTGCCGACCCACGGCGCCGCGCCGATGGGGACGACCTCATCGCCCGCGCCCTCGAAGACGATCAGGAGCACCTTGGACTGCTGGCCGCGTGGGCCGAAGCCGTGGACATTTCCGGCATGGAGCGGGCCCGTCGCCTCCTGAAGTTGTCCGCTGCTGCCGACGCCAACGACGAGCCCTGGGTCGCTGGCCGAGCCGCCATCGGCGCTGCCCGCCTCGCCGAAGCAGCGGGTGAGGTCTCGTTCGCGCTTGAGGCTGCCGATGCTGCCGTCGAGGCCGACCCGTCGGTCGCGGAAGCGGGCATGTTCCTGTCGAGGCTGCTGGCCGAGCACGGTGAACTGGAACGCGCCCTCGTCGCTGGCCGTGCCGCATTGGAGCGTGCAGGCAGCGGCAGCATCATCGAACCCGCCGCCGACCTCGAAGCCAGCGACAGCTTCGCCATCGAGTTGGCCGCCGTTGCCAAGGTCGTCGAAGGCCACGACGCCGCCCGCCTGCTGCTGCGTCGTGCCCTCCGTCAGCGCGAGCGCGCCGACGCCCTCGTGCCCCTGGTCGAACTCGAGATCGACGCTGGCGCCTTTGAACGCGCGGCCGAGGGACTGGCCCGATTGCTCACCGTCGTCGACAGCGAACCTGGCCTCAAAAAGCATGTCGAACTGCTGGCCGCCCGCCTCGCCGAAGCGCGCGGCGATCGCGAAACGGCCCGCGCCCACCTGTTGATTGCCCGTGACCTCGACCCGAAGGACGCGTGGGTCGCTTTGCGCCTGGCGCGCCTGGCCGAAGAAGCAGGCGATATCGACCGCGCCGCCGACGCCCTCGCCGTCGTCCTCGACGACGAAGGCATCGAGGACCGGGACCTCGGCATCGATGAACGTGCCGCGTTGGCCGCGGCCCGCTTTGCCGCCGCCCGACTGGCGCTCAAGCGGGCGTGGCGAGGTGGCCCCGGTGCCAAGGTCGCCGCTGAGCGGACCCGCGGTCTCGTCGCTCGACTGCCTGCCCCACGTCGCGCTGATGCTGACGTCGTCCGCCTTGACACTGAAGCCCGCGCCATTCTTGGCGACAGTGGCCCGCTCGGCGAGTTGCTGTTGCAGGAGGCCAGCGACACCCAGGACCGTCGCGTCGGCCACGCCCTCCGGGTCCAGGCCGCCAAGCACCTTCTTGATGCCGGTCGAGTCGACGTTGCCGCAGCCTGCCTCGCCGCAGCCTTCGTCGACGGTGACATGGCTGCCGCCGACCTCGTCGTCGAACGCGCCTCCGGCAACGCAGCGCTGGTGGCGAGCTTCGGTCGCAGTGTCCTTGAGGGCCGCGCTGCAGACATGAGCGTGACCGACGCCGTGCACGCGTTGGCACGCCGACTCGGGGCCGCCGGTCGCCCCGGCGATGCCTTTCAGTTGCTTGAGGGTCGCTGCGACCAAGCCAGCCGCCAGTTGCGTGCCCAGAGCGCTCGCGATGACAACGACGTCGACGCCGAGATTACCGAGCGTCAGGCACTGGTTGAACTTGTTGATGCTGACCGGCTTGGCGCCCAGTTGGTGCGCCTGGCGGTGCTCCTGCAACGCCGGGAACGCTTCGCCGATGCTGCTGACGCATGGTCGAGCGCGTCGGCGTCGAGTATTGACCCGACTGCTGTCATCGACGTCTTGGCCTGGCAGGAGGCAGCGGTTCGTTCCGGCGATCCGACGCGGCTCTCCCTGGTGATTGTGCGCGAGGACGCAGACATCAGCAGCCTGGACAGTCCAACGCTGCGCGCTGCCATCGAAGCTGTGCAAGACCTGACCGACCGTCGCCGGCTCTATGCGATCCTGGCGTCCAGAAACGACCAGGTGTCTGACGTGGAACGATGGCTGGATGTGGCGCGCCAGTTGCCCACGGCCAACGCGGCCGCAGCGTTTATCGAGGCTGGCCGTCGCAACCAGCGCGCCGATTGGCTGTTGGAGGGCGTCGAACTGTTGATGAACGCCGGTGACATCACCGGGGCACTGGCAGCCATGAAGGCCGTCAGCGAGGCTGGAGTTGCCGCAGGCACCGACGCGGAAAACGCCCTGGCCACCAATCCG
>CAJBHN010000225.1 GCA_903952805.1 uncultured Myxococcales bacterium
GCAATGAACGAATAGTTATTGACGAGTGGGTTGTGGACGAGTGGGTTGTGGTTTAGTTTTGATTGGATTCGGTGCTGGTCATTGCTTACTCCATGAAATCAGTCGCCATCAGCAGCCGGTGACGAAATAAAGGTTCCCCGCTCGGAAATCCTTTTGCGACATTCGCGACCTATTTGTCAATCAGGGCATCGATGCAGTGCAAAAAAGAAACACGACCGTAAATCGTCGTTCGCCAGCGTGACGGCGGGTTCAGGGTTTCTTCACCCAGGCGCCGTCGATGAATTGAGAGACTTCGGTATAGCGCTCGTCGTCGGCGGGGGCGACCTGGCGCTCGATGTCGGTCCCGCTCTTGAAGGTCCAACTTTCATCCCACTTGTCGTTGCGATTGAGGTCGACCTTGGCGCGATTGAAGCGGACGCCGTCGTCGGAATACAGATTGATCTTGTACGCCTTTCCCCGGGTGGCGTCTTTGACCTTGTCCTGCACGGCCAAGCGCCGCAGCAAATCAAACATGTCGGTATCCACCAGACGGGCTGCGGCCTGCGTCGCCGTCGCCGGCGTTGCCGCCGTCGTGGCCGTTGCCGCCGTCGCTGTGTCTGCCGGGGGGGATCGCATATCCACCCAGCCGGACTGTTCCAGGCGGAATGCGCCATCCATCGTCCCGTTGTCCCTGGTGGAGACCTTCCGTTCGATGCGACCGTCGGCAAAAATCGTCCACGATTCGTCGTCTTTTTCATCGCGATCGAGGTCGAGCTTGACGCGATTGAAGCGGACGCCGTCGTCGGCGTAGACGTTGATCTTCCACGGCTTGCCGCGGGCTGCGTCCTTGATTTTGTCCACCACCGGCTGACCCAGGGCCGTCAAGGCGTCGGTGTCGACGGGGCGCAGACCACGAGCGGTCAACCAATAGGCCCCCGGGGTGGTGGCACGGGCGCGTTCGTCAGCCACAGCGGCGGCAGCGGTGGCAGCAGCGCTTTGCGCGGCAAGCTGCTGTTGGGCAGCCTGCCGAGCGTCTTGCTCGACCCTTTCTCGTTGGCGCTGCTGCAGTTCGGCCTGCTCGACGGTGAGGCCGCGCTGCCACCATGCATAACAGCCGTAGCAGGTGCCACCGAGGCCCAGAAACAACACCATGGAGACGATGTTGCGGAAGGTGTTGAACTTCATGGTCAATCCTCAAAGCGGTCGACGGCGGCGTCCACGGGCATCATGCCCCGGGCAATGGGCACCGTGCAGTGGCAGGAGCGGTACAGGCAAGGGCGGGCGGCGTCATGGAGTCGCAGGGTGCCGTGCACCAGGTTGCCGAGACGCTCGACCCGATAGCGACGAGCAGGATAGCAGCGATAGGCTTCGCCAGCGTCGTCGACGATGAAGTAGCGGGAGCCCGACCAACAAGGTTGGCCACCGAAATCGTGGGCAATGTGTCCGGTGCCGTTATGGCCTCCCAGCCGATAGAGCAGCGCTTTGCCGTCGTCGTCATAGGCGACAATGTCTCGATCCTGCTTTTCGGGCTGCACCTTGAAACGAACGCCGACGTCAGCGAAGCGCATGGCCAAAGCCTCCAGCGCGGGCAGGTTCTGTTTGGTCGCCACGCAGGTGACGACCAACGAGGCGGTGTGGGGCAATCGCTGCTGTGCGGCGGCGGCGCGGGCGATGAATCGATCGAGGTCGGCAAACTCCAGATGCAACGACAACGACAACACCCGCAGGCGGTCGGCGGCGGCGTCGATGAATGGATCGATCAGATCGTGGCGTGAGAAATTGCTCACCACGCTGACGAACAGCTCGCGAGCCACCAGACCGCGAACGACCTCGACAAAGCCCGGGTGCACCAGGGGCTCGCCCCCCGACAACTTCACCTCCCACGGCACCCCCGACACCTGGGGCAAGGCTCCAAACGCAGCCAGGAATGCGGGCGTATCGGCGGCCCAGCGCTGGCGGTCATCGAGGAAACGCTGGGTGCAATAGCTGCATCGGTAATTGCACGTGGTGTTCATGTTCCACGACACCACGCCTTCATCAGGCATGGCCGGGGTCGGCTGACGGATGCGGTCGGCGGGGATCACCGGCAGAGGGCGCTGCATCAATCGTCCTCGTCGTGGGACCGGTGACCCAGGCGAGCCGGCACGCCTTCAATCATGCCGCGGTTGGCGGGGGTGGTGCATGGGCAGATGGTGTAGGGACACGCGCGGGCCCCGGGATGCAAGCGCACGCTGTCACCAACGCTGTCACCAACGCTGTCATCGTCATCGGCGCCGAACACGCGGCCGAGATATCCCTCTCCGTGGCGCTTGGCCGTGCGGCAGGACCAGGCATCGCCTTCCTTGGTGACCACCAAGTAGCGAGCGCCGGCGAAACAGCGCTGGCCGGTATACGCCGGGGCCAGATTGGCCGAGCGCGTTTTCACGGCGTCGTCGAGGTCGCCGACGATGGCGCGCACCTGCTGCATCTGCGCGGGGCTGTAGGCAAAGACGCCGCCCTTGACCTTCATCAGCTGGGGGAAAAAACGGAAACCGCGGGCCACCACCGCCGCCTGCGCCGCCGCCACCGCCGCCAATCGATCGGGCACCAACACGCAATTGACGACGATGCGTACGTCGTCATCAACCGCCTCGCGCAGCACCTCCAGCCGCTGCAGAAAAGCCGACACCTCCGTGTGCTCCAGGTGCAGGCTCGAGGACACGACCGACAACCGCCCCCGGGTGCGGGCCGCAAAGCGGCGCAA
>CAJBHN010000226.1 GCA_903952805.1 uncultured Myxococcales bacterium
CAAGATTACCTTGATGGAAGTTTCATCGTCATATTGAACTTCAAGCCTACAGAGTAATTATGCCACTTGGAATGGGATTTTTTTTCGAGAGCCGCCTCGTCACCAAAGCTCATCTCCTGACCACGCAGAGCGCGGGCCAGAGCGCGGGGCAGGGAGCGTGACAACCCCCAGCCGTCGAGAATGAGGTGATGCGCGCCAAGTACCAGCAGGTGGTCGTCCTCGCCACGCTTGAGCAGTCGCGCCCGAACCAGGGGACCGGCTTCAAGATCGTACGGGGCTTTGACGACAGCCTCGACGGCGGCGGCCACGGCGGCGTCATCCGCGATGTCGGGGTCGACCTCAAGCGTGGGAGCCTTGCCCAGGTGCCCGACTGGAACGCCTCGCTCTTCCCGGACGCGCATGCGCAGAACCGGGTTTTGGGCCACGATGCCAAAGGCACGAACCATGTCGTCGGGCCACAAATCTCCCTTGAGTTCGACCACCCGACCGATGTTGGCCACCGGGGCATCTGGATGCATCAAATGCAGCATCCAGAAGCGCTGCTCGACGGTGGTCAGGGGGAAGGAGCGCGTCGTCGACGACATCGCCGATGTGGGTAGCACATGCGGAGGGTCCGTTGCCAAGATGCCCCTTGCCCCGGCCTGGAGCGTGCCCAAGATGCGCCGATGCTCTCGTCGCTCTTGTGGATGGTGCTGTCGTTGGGTGCAGCGGATGCGCCGTCGGTGTCGTCGCCGGTGTCGCCGGTGACGCCGGTGACGCCGGTGACGCCTGTGACGACGGTGACGACGGCGCTGTGTCTGCCTGCTGTGCAAGTCCTTGGCTCCGGGTTGCCGGGCGACATGGTGGAGAGTTTCGCTGCCGATGCCGCCGTCCTCGTTGACGACCTCCGCATTCGGACTGGCGATGTCGACTGCCGCCCCATCACCATCACGCTGGTGCGCTCAATGAGCGATGCTGGTGAACTGGAGCCTCCCTGGCGCTTGCCGACCTGGGCTGCTGGCGCTGCTCAGTCGGCAACACGCCGCATCGTGGTCGGCGTCAGCGCCGAGGGGCGAGTACAAGACCGACGACGAACCCTCCACCATGAGTTGGCCCACGTCATGATTCACAGTGCTGCGGGAGGTGCCGATCTCCCCAGGTGGCTTGATGAGGGGCTGGCACGGGTCCTGGCCGGTGAGCACGGTATCGACGACCTGCGGGTTCTGGCGCAGGCGCGCCTGGCGGACCGGTTCCTGCCATTGGCCGCGCTGGAAAAAGGATTTCCCGACGGATCGGCCGACGCCGGTCTGGCCTACGCGCAGGCCGGCCGGGCCGTGAGTTTGATGCAAGACCACGAGGACGCGATACCGCGACTGCTGCACCTCGTGCGCGACGGGTCGCCCGTTGATGATGCTCTGCGTCAGGCGACGGGCCGAGCGACCTGGCAATGGGACCTCGACGTACGCCGCAGCGTCTCCATGTGGGCCGCCCTGGCGGCGACAGGCGTCGAGACCGACGCGGCGATGGCGGGCTGCGGCGTCGTGGTGGCGATATTTGGCGTCAAGGCTCGCCGCCGTCAGCGTCGCCGCATGCTCGACATGGACGATGGGGTCCCCATCCGCCCTGCGGCTGTCGCGTTGACGCGTTGGACGGTGGCTTGCTCGACGTGCTAACCGAGGAGGGTGACCATCGACACCGGCTCCCCCTTGACGTCGCCACCCACCGACCAGGGCGTGCTCGCCGGTCACACAGATCATACAGGCATCGTGCCTGCCTCCGGG
>CAJBHN010000227.1 GCA_903952805.1 uncultured Myxococcales bacterium
CCTCGCTGTACGAAGCTGCCGCCGAGGACCTCGCCGAGGCCGAGATCATCGCCCCCGTCCTCGACAAGGCCCTTCAGCGCGCCGAGCTCGACAAGGGCGACGGCTTGACACGGCAAGAAGTCCGGGCTGTGCGCAAGGACGTCCACCAGCAACTCAGGGTCGAATTCCAGGCCGCCAAGGCCGCCCACCACGCCGACCTCACCAAGTCGCCGTCGTCGATCAAGCGCACCGAGCGCGACGTGCTCATGGACCAGCGCCCGCGCGTGGCCAAGTTGCGGGATGTGTTTTCGCCGGTGGCGCAGAACCTGCCTGGCGCACGCGATCACGAGCTCGTGCTGTGGGAAAACAAGGGCGTCATGGTCGTCGTCGACACCTTCGCGCCCTCTCCCAAGGCGCTCGTGGTTCCCAAAGACCCCATCAACCTGCCCGTCGACGCAGCCCCGGGGGTTCTCGACGAACTCGCGGTGGTTGCCGCCCACGTTTCCGATGCGTTCATGCGCGGCGCCGGCAGTCCACCGGCGGGCATCTGGATCAATCCGCCCCAGCATCTGACCGTGCGCCAGATGCATGTTCATGTGCTGCCTGATCTCGGGCAGTTCACGCAAGACGGCGCTCCGGCCAAGGCTTTCCTGGAGGATCCCCAATTCAAGCCCCAACTGGTCGCCTGGTTCGCTGTCATTTCGAAAGAACTTGAGCACAAGCTTGGGCCGACCATTTAAGGCAAGCCAATGAAAGATAAGGGTATTTTCATGGTCTCCTCATGGGTGGGCATCCCAGGCCCCTCGACGGAACCACCAGAGTCGTCAGGTTCCCCTTGACGACGGAGGCGCTGGTGGCCATGAAGCACCCGTCTGTAGGTCCATAGCTCAGTTGGTAGAGCATCGGTCTCCAAAACCGAGGGTCGTGGGTTCGAGTCCCTCTGGGCCTGCCACAGTCCACCTCGCCGTCGTCAACGACGGCGAGGGTGGATACCTGGCTAACGTCAACGACGCACTGAGCGTCAGTTTGATGCACGTGTCGGGACTTTTTTGTGCGGCGCGGCGTGAGCCGCAGAGAAGTGAGGAAGGCGCATGCGCCAGAAGTCAACGTTGGTGGGCCTGTTCTTTGTGGCGACGGGAGCCTTGCTGGCTTTCCTCCTCCACCTTGCCGTTGGCTCGCTGTTTGGCGTCCTCAGCGTCAACAACTCCCCCATCCTGGGTGATCGTTTCCCGCTGTCGGCCCTGATCGGCACCATCATCGGTGCCGGTGCCGCCTTCGGCGCATTCTCTGCCCCGCGCACCAAGACCCTCGCCGGTGAAGTCATTGACGAGATGAACAAGGTCCATTGGCCGACCGGCGAGGAGACGCGCATGAACACCGTGGTGGTGGTCATGTTCTCCGTCGTGGCAGCCCTGATCCTGGGCGTCTTTGACATCACCTTCGGCCAGCTCTCGAGCATGCTGGCCGACGCCCACATCCGCTTCTGAGCGGTCCCTCACCGCCCACACCACTTCCACCACGCCGTACGGCGGGGGATGCCATGACCGAGACGCAGACAGAGACGACGACGCCGGCCCTCGTCACCAATACCAAGCTCAAATGGTACGTTGTTCACACCTATTCAGGTTTTGAGAACAAGGCCAAAGCTTCGCTCGAGGACCGCATCAAGCAGCTCGGTCTCGACGACGAGTTTGGTGAGATCCTGATCCCGGTCGAGATGGTCGAAGAAGTCCGCACCGAGGAAAAGGGTGGCAAGACCATCACCAAGAAGCGCCAGGTCAAGCGGAAGTTCGCGCCCGGTTATATCTTCGTGCTGATGGAGATGAAGCCCGAGACCTGGCAATGCGTCAAGAACACCCCCAAGGTCACTGGCTTCATTGGCGCGCCCAACCTGAAGGCCAACACCGACGCCGATCTCAAGCGAATCCCGTCGGTGCCCGAGCGTCAGGTCAAGGCCATGGCCCAGCAGCTGACCGACACGACGGCTCGTCCGGCCGCCAAGATCGAGTTCGATGTCGGCGATAACGTCCGCGTCGTTGAAGGCAACTTCGTCAACTTCAACGGCACCGTCGCTGAAGTGAATCTGGCCAAGCAGAAGGTCAAGGTGTCCATCACCATCTTCGGTCGCAGCCAGCCCGTCGAGTTCGACTTCAGCCAGGTGGCCAAGGTCGGCTGAACCCGGTGACACGCTTCCGCGGCGTTCGACGACCTCGTCGCCCGCCGCCGATACCCGCTCGACGATCGATGTCCGACCGTCGGCTTTATGTGGGAGGCCGCAAGGCCGTTTGCACCACAGGAGTTAGAGAACATGGCAAAGAAAGTTTCTGCATACGTCAAGTTGCAGTGCTCCGCCGGCAAGGCGAACCCGGCTCCCCCGATCGGTCCCGCGCTCGGTCAGCACGGCGTCAACATCATGGGCTTCTGCAAGGAGTTCAATGCGCGCACGGCCGATCAGGTGGGTCTGACGATCCCCGTCGTCATCACCGTGTACTCCGACAAGTCCTTCACCTTCATCACCAAGACGCCTCCCGCGTCGGTGTTGCTGAAGAAGGCTGCCGGTCTCAGCATGGGCAAGAAGCCCGGCTCCGGCGCCAAGAACCCCGCCAAGGATCGGGTCGGCAAGGTCACGATGGCGCAGGTCAAGGACATCGCCAAGACCAAGCTCAAGGACATGAACAGCTACACGATCGACCAGGCCTCCAAGAGCATCAAGGGCACCGCCCGCTCCATGGGCATTGACGTCATCGACTGAAGCGTTGGCGCCCCTTTGGGGTGCGCGATTGTTCCTTCCCAACTTCTTCGGTGGCCCGCCCGAGGGCGGCACCAACAGGATTCATCATGGCCAGCAAGCTCGGAAAGAAGCGCGAAGCCGCGTTCAAGCGCGTTGATCGCAAGACCCTCTACAAGGTGCAGGAAGCCTTCAAGCTCGTGAAGGGCTGCAAGACCTCCAAGTTCGACGAATCCGTCGACGTTTCCATCAACCTTGGCGTCGACCCCCGTCACGCCGACCAGATGGTTCGTGGCGCTGTCCTCATGCCCAACGGCACGGGCAAGACCATCCGCATCGCCGTCTTCGCCAAGGGCGCGAAGGCCGACGAGGCCAAGGCCGCTGGCGCCGACATCGTCGGTGCTGACGACCTCCACGACCAGATCGCTGGCGGCTTCATGGACTTCGACAAGGTCATCGCCACCCCCGACATGATGGGTGTGGTCGGTAAGCTCGGTCGCGTCCTGGGTCCCCGCGGCCTGATGCCCAACCCCAAGGTTGGCACCGTGACGATGGACGTCACCCGCGCCATCAAGGAATCCAAGGCCGGCAAGGTTGAGTACAAGGTCGAGAAGGCCGGCATCGTGCACGGCGGCATTGGCAAGGTCTCGATGGAGTCTGAGAAGCTCGCCGAGAACTTCCAAGCCCTCTTCGACAACATCATGCGTCAGAAGCCTTCGGCGGCCAAGGGCATCTACGTCAAGGCCATCACCGTCTCGTCGACGATGGGCCCAGGTGTGAAAGTCGACATCGCGGACGCCACGGCGAACGTGTCGGCCACGTCGAACTGACCAGGCCGGAGTGAAGCGCTCGACCTGACGTGGATCTTCAAAGTTGGATGCAGCGTGGTGACCTTCGGGGAGCCACGCTGTTTTCATTTTTGCTGGGCGCTGTCGTCAGCACCCAACCCAGTCGCGTCTTGTCAGTGGGACTCGGCCATTTCGGCTGGGCCTGCTACACCTGCGTCGTGAGCTACGCACTCCAATGTCCCACCCATGTCTACGAGGTGATTCCCGATCACTTCGCTACGGGTGCCGACAAGCCCCTCGTCTGTGCCCGGAGCAAGCTCCACCACCTGGTGAGTTTGGGTGTCGATGCGCTGGCCATCACGCCCCTTCTCAGGGGCCATGACCCCCTTCGCCTGCACACGCTGAGCTTTGATGGCATTGACCCCGCCCTTGGCACGGAAGACGACCTGGCCGCCCTCTGCGACGCTGCCGGCGCCGTGGGCATCCAGGTGGTGCTGATGGGCGTGTTTGACCACGTCTCCGACGGCCATCCGTGGTTCATCGCCGCCAAAGAACAAGAGCTCGACGACCGCCGCTTTCCCCCGGAAGAGCGGACCCGCGCATTCTTCTCCTTCGGTGACGACTTGCGCCACGGCTACGCGTGTCGTGATGGCTCCGCCCGCGAACCAGAACTCGATCTGACGCACGTGGAGGTCCGGCGGCGGCTCTTCTCCGGCGAAGACAGTCTCGTCCACCGCTTCCTCGGTCTGGGGGTGGCTGGCTGGCGCATTCTGCGGGCCGAGCAGGTGGGCTACTCCATCCTGCGCGAGCTGCAG
>CAJBHN010000228.1 GCA_903952805.1 uncultured Myxococcales bacterium
CCCGTCGAAAACAAGAGCGCCCCGGAGGGGCGCGCTTGAGATGGCCACAACGGCTGAGCTCGTCGTCATGACTACTGCATCGGCACCACGTGGATGACGATGTCGTAGCCCTCGCCCGGGACCCCGGGGTCGACGACGTTGGTGAAGTCCGTGTCGCGCGCGAACACGACGTAGGCGTTGTAGATGCCCCGCGGTCTACTGGCCGGGTGCTGCCCGTCGAAAACAAGAGCGCCCCGGAGGGGCGCGCTTGAGATGGCCACAACGGCTGAGCTCGTCGTCATGACTACTGCATCGGCACCACGTGGATGACGATGTCGTAGCCCTCGCCCGGTACCCCCGGGTCGACGACGTTGGTGAAGTCCGTGTCGCGCGCGAACACGACGTAGGCGTTGCGGCCGTCGGGCGTGGCGGCGGACACGTAGACGCTATCAGCATCGGGTGTGCCGCTGCCGTTGCCCGTCAGCAGGCTCGGAGCCGTGAAGCTCGAGGACTCGAACACGCCGTCCTGTCCCAGCAGGTCGCGGTCGCTGCCGAGGCTGCGGGCGACGTTGAACTCGGCCCCGATGAGCGCATCGGAACTGTAGCCGACGAAGACGCGCGACGAAGCCGGGTGCGCCGCCACCGCCGGCGCGAACACCGAGCTGTCGAGCTCACAATTCGGGGCTGTTCCGGAAACACATCCGCTGACCCGCGTGACAGCCGACGTCGTCGTGCCAAGGATGCGCTCCAACCGGTAGCGACGCTGGTACACTGCGGGCTTGGTGGTCAGCGTGTTGTTGACGCCATTACCAGTGTCGAGCCACACCACGTGCACGCTGTCGTCGTCGGCGGTGCCGGAGCGGCCATTGTCGACGGCGACGCGGGGCAACGTGGAGACGCCAGCGTCGGTGCCATTGGAAACCACCAGCCGTCGCGTTGGATCGCAGCTGCTGTCGGTGAGAAGCACGCGGCACAGCAGCACGTCGCGGTCGGTCGCCGCCGTGTCTGACCAGGCGACATAAGCTGAACCAGATGCACCAACGGCCACGGCGGGGGTCACACCGGTACCGGTCGCGACGAGCTGCCGCGTACTCCAGACGCCACCGGTGAAGCGCGACAACCAGATATTGCCGGGCGTGGTGCCGCTTGAGCTCTCCTGCCAGGTCGCCACGACGTCAGTTGGTCCGGTGGCGAGTGCCGCATTGACGTTCAACTTGCTGTCGTTGAGCGCGGGATTGGGCGTCACGATCTCCGGCACGCCAATGACGCCAGTCAGGCCGTCGATGACGCGATGAATGACGTCGGGCTTTTGCTGTCCGCTTTCTGCCGCCAAACCGCCAAACAGATTCCGGAAATCGCCGTCGTCCTGCCAGAGCACGTGCACGTTGTTCTCGCCGTCAACGACGATCGAAGGGGCTGCCGCGGTGGCGTCGCCACCGACGTCGGACAGGTTCACGATGTCGCTCCAACCGGCGTCGTCGTAGCGGCGATAGAAGACGTCGGGGCCAAGGCAGCCCACGAAGGGGTCGACGCCAAAGACGTTGCCCGTCGTCTGGGTGGCCGTCCCCGCCGGCACCGACTCGGTCGTCGTCAGCGTGCGGTTGATCGCGTTGATGGAACCGACGGTGTAGGTGCCGTCGAAGGGGCCGGCGCCGACGACGCGAAACCGGTCGCCGATGGCGAAGCCTTCAGAGCGCGTCGTCGTGACCACGAGCTTGCCCGCATTGGGATTCAGAATGCTGCGCGTGGCCGACGTGATGACGTCCATGTGCGGCGCCACGCAGTCGAGGTTGATGTCGATGTTTTCGTCGATCCAGACCACGTGGATGAACCCATTGAGGTCGACGGCGACACGAGGCTCGAGGGCATCAAATACCGATTCCGACTGCGACACGACGAAGGACGCAGGCCAGCGCAGCACGCGGGTGGCCTCACAGGCGGTCGCCGTTCCGTCGGTTGCACAGACCCTCACATCGACGAAGGCGGCTTCGGCGGGAACTGGCCCCAGGTCCACCGTCGTTGCCAGCGACGCACCGCTGGTGGCGAACGATTGGCACACGTCATCGAGGCAGACGTCGAACGAGGTCGCTGGTCGGTCAAACGTCGCCGCTACCCGCATCGTTGTTCCGTTTTGGACGTCGTTTCGCTGAGGGGACGTCAGGGTCAGGTCGGCCTCGACCGCACGGATCAAGGTCACGCACACCGGCTCGCCGACACCGTCATCGGAGCGGTTGCCCACCCGGTCGATGGTGACGAAGCACAGGGTGTTGCTGCCCGGCACGAGGGGCTGATTCACCAGATTGACGACGGCGCTGCCATCGAGGACCGAGGCGATGGAAATCTCGGTGGGCTCGTCATTGACTCGCAGCAGCA
>CAJBHN010000229.1 GCA_903952805.1 uncultured Myxococcales bacterium
CGTGTCGTGTCGTGTCGTGTCGTGTCGTGTCGTGCGCGCGGACCAGCTCAGGGAGAAGGCTGCTGCTGGCGTTCGCGGCGCAGGCGGGCGGCGGTGGCTGCTCCGTGACCCTCGCCGAGGATGAGGAGCATTCGTTCGTCGTAGACGAAGTCCGCTGTCGACGGGATGTGGGGAGGCAGGTGGCATTCGCGGCAGCGGCTCTCGGGAACCTGCGCCTGGATATGGTTGCCGCTGCCATCGACGTGGTGACCGCCCGGGCCGTGACAGCTCTCGCATTGCACGCCGCCGAGGCCACGCCTCGCCACGTCGACGGTGGTGCAGGCGCCGCCGGCTTCGTCGAAGCCGGCGCTGTGGCAGCCCACGCAGCTGCGATCCCTGTCGCGTTTGATGTCCACGAGGGTCTCCATGGCTCGCACATGTCCCGACCTGTGGGTGCTCTTCACACCGGTCGGCCCGGTGACGGGAACCTCGACCACCGCCTGCTGCCAGAAAGCCCACGCCAGCGCGTGACAAGCGCGGCAGGTCTCGGCGCCGACGTAGCGCGGCACGTCTGCCGGTGGCTCGGGGCAGACGACGCCGGCCTCGCACTGGCCGACGAGCACGGGGATGGCGGCTTCATAGGTCTTGAGGGCTGCGAAGGCCTGCGGCTCCTCGGCCATGCCCCGGCGCAAGGCAATGGCCCGTACGGCGACGTGGGGCCCCGCCAGCGGCGCGGTGTTCGCTGGCTGGAGACCGTGGCGCTCGTCGACAAAGCGTTGGCGTCGTTGGGCCTGAAACTGCCTGGTCGGACCCTCGACCGCTTCGGCCAGCAGCTTGTCGAGTTCGGCGATGCGCACGTCGAGCAGCTTGGCGCGTGATTCAGCCCGGGCCTGCCGGTCGTCGAGGGCCAGTGGGGTGCTTGGCGACGGCCGCCCATCGAGCACCAGTTCCACCGCCGCCACATGTTGGGCCTGCCAGCCAGCTTGCACGATGACGGCGCCATTTTCCTGCTCCGTTGGCGACGGTGCTTCGGCGGTCTTGCCGACCAACACGACGTCAATGCCGCTGATGGCGTGGGCGATGGCGCGCGCTCCCCTGGCGTCGCGTTGGGCGAGGACCACGACGACGTCGACCAGGTCGCGCTTGGTGGTGATGGTGTCGCGAGCGACCTCCACGTCTTGCTCGTTGGTGGAGACGCCGACCAGCAGCACCCGCAGTCCGCCGCGTTCCACGATCACACCAAGGCCGCCTTCGACGCTGGCGACACCGTGATGGCGCAGCAACGCGTCTCTGGCGTCGGCGCCGCGGACGTCGTCGAGGGGGCCGCGGGTGGTGGCGGCGAGGCCGGCCCGGGCATAGGTGGACACGAGCAACGACGTGCGGGCTTCGGCCTGGCATCGATCGATGGCGGCGTTGTCGGTCGTTTTTTCAAACAGCAGGTCGCCACCATCGACGAACAAGACCCGCTCGCCATAGGCGTCACGCCCTTGCGCCAGCAGGGCCGCCAATCGAGCCACGCCGCCCAGCGGATCGCCGGTGCAGCCGCATGGCTCGACGTAGCCCTGCACGCTGGCGGTGGCGACCAACAGCAGCCGTCGACCAGCTGGCGCGACCGCAAACGGTGACGGCACCGTCGTGGCTGGTGGTGCGGTCGTCGTCGCCGTCGTCGCCGTCGTCGGCGTTGGCGGCGTCGTTGGCGGTATCGCCGTCGTCGTTGTCGCCGGACACGCGGTCAGGGTCAGCATGATCAGCGCCGTTGCTGTCAGCATCAGCACAGCCCGCCGTTCGCAGAGCATCACGCCTCGTCTTGCCATGCTGCACGCATAGCAGCGTCGTGATGCCGGGTCAGCCTTTGCCAGCCATCGTGTTGTTGGGGTCGGGGCGGCGTGCGAAGGTGACTGGGAGGTTCCCGTGTCCCAGCTGCCAGCCAAAAGTGAAAATAACGTCGTCAATGATGCTGTCGATGCGAGCAGCGTCGACGCGACTCCCGCGGACGAAGATCTGTTGTCGTCCTGGTCGTTCGATCTTCCCGCCGACCGCATCGCCACCCATCCGTTGGCGGTGCGCTCGGCGTCCCGGCTGTTGCACCTCGATGATCGCGGTGTCGTGCATCACCGGACCTTTGCCGATCTCATCGAAACCTTGCTGCGCCCCGGCGACGTCCTCGTCGTCAACGACACCAGCGTCATCCCGGCCCGTCTGCGCGGCGAGAAGGCGGGCAGTGGTGGCAAGGTGGAGGTGCTGCTGGTGCGCCCCACGGGGGACGGCGCCTGGATTGTGCTGTTGAACGCGTCGAAAAAGCCGCGACCCGGCGGTCGCCTGGTCTTTGCCGGCGGCGTGCACCAGACCGACACGCTGCTGGCGACGGTGGTGGGGCCGGTTGACGACGAGCCCGGCGCGTTTCGCATCCGATTTGACGGCGACGCCCTCGCCTTCGCCCGCGTCCACGGCGAGATGCCGCTGCCTCCCTATTTGCAGCGGGCTCCCGAGGGCAATGATGCCACCCGCTACCAGACGGTGTTTCGCGACGAGGACAAAGCTGGCTCGGTCGCTGCGCCGACCGCTGGCCTTCACTTCGACGACGAAGCACTGCGACGCCTGCAACAGAGGGGCATCGTGCGGGTGCCCGTGACCCTGCACGTGGGACCGGGCACGTTTTTGCCGGTGCGGGCGGAGCGCTTGAGTGAGCACGTGATGCACCCCGAGGCCTGGTGGTTGCCCACAGCCACCGCCACGGCCTTGAACCTGGCTCGCGCCGAGGGACGCCGCATTGTCGCCGTGGGCACGACGGCGGCCCGCGTGCTCGAAGGCAGCCGGCAGGGATTGCCGCCGGGGGCGCCGTTTGCGGCCGGCAGTGGCTTGACCCGCTTGTTCATCAAGCCTGGCCACGTCGTGAGCGGCTTTGACGCCCTCGTCACCAACTTCCATCTCCCCGAGTCGACGTTGTTGGTCCTGGTGGGCACGCTGGTGGGACGACAGCGCATCCTGGATGCCTACGCTGTCGCCGTCGAAGGTGGCTATCGCTTCTACAGCTACGGCGACGCCACCTTCGTCGAGTGGTGAAGCTTCACGACAGGGACGACGGCGAGCTCTGACGTTTGCGCCACAATGTGGCTCGACTCATACCGAGCATCGCTGCGGCAGCGCCGACGTCACCGCCGGTGTTGCGCAGCGCTTCTTCAATGCGGACCAGTTCCAGGGGGTCGACGCTTTTTTTGGGACGTCCGCGCGGACGTGACGCCGGCGCCGGCGTCGGCGCCGGCGCCCGCGCCGGC
>CAJBHN010000230.1 GCA_903952805.1 uncultured Myxococcales bacterium
ATCTAGAAGCCGATGGCTTCCTCGTACCCGCCGCAGAAGTAGCAGTCGGCTTCGCGTTCCATCGCCTTGTTGGCGATCCACTTGAATCCCGTCAGCACCTCGTCGTACTGGGCGCCCAGGTCGCGAGCGATACGCGACAACATCGTCGACGACACTATCGTGGTGATGACCAAACGCTGCTTGGCGCCGGCATCGGCGTGAAGCAAAGCGTCGTGACACAACAGCACGCCAATCTCGTTGCCCGTCAAGGTGCGGTACCCTCCCGGCACCTTGATGGCGACAGCAAGCCGATCGGCATCGGGGTCGTTGGCGAGGATGCAGTCGGCATCAACCTCGATGGCTTTCTTGATGGCCAGGTCGAGCGCGCCCTTCTCCTCTGGATTCGGGAAAGCCACCGTACGAAACGTGCCGTCCGGGTCGGTCTGCGTTGGCTCGACGACGACGCCCTCAAAGCCCGCCTGTTGCAGGGCCCGAACCGTCAAGCGATGACCGACGCCATGCATCGCCGTGTAGACAATGCGCAAGGGCACGGCCGTGTGCACGACCGGCAGACCCGTGGCATTGGGCTTGTGCCAGCCAAGGGCCCCGATGGCCGCCAGGTACCGCTGCTCCAGGTCGTCGCCGATGAGCCGCCGGAGACCCGCCAGGAACGCGTCAGGAGCGTGCATGCGGGCAATCGTGTTGGCCAACGGCGCACGAGCAATGGCGTCGGTAATGCCACCCTCGACCGGGGGAATGATCTGGGCCGCGTTGGCCCAGTACACTTTGTAGCCATTGTCGGCGGGAGGATTGTGCGACGCCGTCACCATGATGCCTGCGGCGGCGCCCAGGTCGGCCACGGCGAAGGCGCATACCGGCGTCGGCTGCGGATCGGGGAACAGGTGCACGGGGATGCCCTGAGCCGCCAGGATGGCCGCGGCGTCCTCGGCGAAGGTCCGTGACGACAAGCGGCCATCGAAGGCGATCACGACCCCCTGCTTGGTGGCGTCGACGCCGAGCGCAGGGGCGCCATCCAACAGAAACGCCCCCAGGCCCCACGTCGCCTTGGCCACGATGACCCGATTCATGCGGTTGGTCCCAGCCTCGACACGCCCGCGCAGTCCGGCCGTGCCAAACTGCAGCGTCGTCGAAAAGCGATCCGTCAGCTCGCTGATGGCACGCGCATCGCCACCCTCGGCGGCAGCCAGCAGCCCCGTCAACTCCTGGACCGTCGTGGCATCGAAGTCTTCGGCGATGAAAGCGCGGGCGGAAGCGAGGACGGTGGCGGTGCTCATGGCGTCGTCCTTAGCACGCCGCCGTGCCAAGAGCGCGTTTGCGACTACCGTCCCCGGGGCTTGAGGGCCGGACGGATTTTTGCGGCCGCCTTGCCCTGCAAGGTCACCGAACCGGACCAGGGCGCGAAGCCAGGGCAATGGATCCGCACGGCGTGGCGCGCCACCCGGTCGAGGTCGCCCACGCGGACGGTGCCACGACCGCGATCGATCCCGTTGACCGTGACGGTAGCGTCAGCCGGCGCATCGACAACCAAGACGCCGTCGAAGACGTCGGGCTCCACGGCCGGCCGAATTGCACGCGGCCTGGGGAGTACCGGGTCACCTTCGGCGGTATTGGGGACACGACGATGGTGGGCTGGCTCAATGACACCCGCGGGAGCCGATGGCGCCTGGGTGTCGTCGCCATCATCGGTGGCGGCCTGGGTCTCGTCATCCCGCGCGTCGACCCGCGTCGATACCCGGAGACGCGCATCCACGACGATGGAACGGTCTGGAGGGATGGTGGCTTCGGGGTCGTTTTCGCGCGAGGCGGCCGTGACGCGTTCATGCCGCGCCGATACCTCGACGTCATCGGTGCTCAACGCACCCGTGGCGATCACTTGTATGCGCGTGACCCGCGCCACCGCGCCAGTGCCCGTGGAGCTCACATCGTTGCCGATCGTGCGCTCAGGCAACGGGCGATGGTGCCCGTCAGCACCAGACAGCGACGGCATCGGGCCCGGCAGCGCCATCGAGGCCACCGATGGGGCCGTTGGCGGAATCGTGGCCGGAACCGCGGGAGGCAGCGATGCCTCGAGGGGGACGGCACGCCCCTGGGCCCGCAACACCGGCTCACCAAGAGGAGGCGACGACCGCGGCGATGGCGACGAGGCGGGCCTGGCCTGCAGGAACTCGGTCGCCTCTTCGTCGTCGCTGTCGTCGGCGATCGGCGCCCGGCGCCGTGAGGCAGGCAAAGGCGACGGTGCCGCCGGGGTGGAGGGTGACAAAGGCCTGGGGCTGGGCCGCGACGCGTCGGGACGCGCAGCAGACCGCGACGACACGCGAAGGTCGAGGGCGGTCGCTTCTTCGGATTCATCGGAGTCATCGACCCGTCGCCGGGATGCCATGCCATCGTTTACAATGATCGCTCGCATGCGTGCACCTCGACCATCATTCGATCCAGTCCTTGCCCCGGCTTGTCCGGCGGGCGGGACTGCAACGCCACGCCTGGACGCCACCTGGCTTGCGCAGCAGCCGAATAAGGCGTTTTTCTGCGAGGAAAACGTCTGGCAACTCTGCTGCGACACCGCCCTGCAGTCCACGGCCTGGGCTCTTATCATCACCAACACCGATCGAACGGTGGCCATGTGGTCCCAGCGCGCGACGGTCGTCGACCCGATCGTGTGGGATTACCATGTCGTCACGGTCGCAGCCGTCGCCGCCACCACGGCCCTCATCGTCGATAAAACGGTCGTCGACGACGTCGTGATCTTGGATCACGATTGCCGGGCGGGCACCGTCTTGCCGCTGCGACGCTGGCTGATGACGTCCTTCCGCGCCGGCCTCGTTGACAAAGCCATGCCTCGCTTTCGCCTGGTGCCTGCGGCGGACTACTCGGCCTGGTTCGCCAGCGATCGCCGTCACATGCTTGATCATGAGGGAGCTCCCCTGAAGCCCCTGCCGCCCTGGCCTGCACCCAACGCCGAACGAGGCAGCAACCTGGGCCGGGTCCTCGACCTCGACGATGACTCTGTCGGCAACGCCGACCACCTGCAGGGAGAAGTCTTCGACATCCAGGGTCTCGCGCGACGCTTTGGCATCAACGACCTGCAGCTTCCTCCCATTTCCCTGGAGCCATGAATGAGCATCGCCACCGTCCACAGCCGCACCCACCACCACCGCGGGCGCGTCATCGACGTCGGCACCGAGGATGTGACGCTGCCGTCGGGAGTGCGCACCACACTCGACGTCATCAAGCATCCGGGTGCGTCGTGCATCCTGCCGGTATGTGACGACGGCAGCGTCGTGCTCATCCGCCAATTTCGCCACTGTGCCGATGGCTGGCTGTGGGAGGCACCAGCGGGCACGCTCAACCCCGGCGAAACGCCCGAGGCGTGCGCGCGGCGGGAGGTCAATGAAGAGTCAGGCCTCGTCGCTGGCCGGCTGGAGCACGTCGGCTTCGTCTTTACGGCACCCGGCTTCACCGACGAGAAAATCCACCTCTGGCTGGCGCTGGACTGCACGCCGGCATCGTCGAAGCACGACGAAGATGAGGTCATCTCAGAGGTCAAGCACTTCGGGCCGGCTGCCATCGACGCGATGCTGCTGTCAGGAGAGATCAGCGACGCCAAGACGATGGCCGTGCTGCTGCAGGCACGCGTCCGGCGGTGACCGACCACACCGTGTGACGTAGAGTGCGGTTTGATTCGCTCAGCGGGCGTCGCCTACGGTGCCCTGGTCACGCTCAGGGAGGTTGGCATGGCGGCGCGGCAAGCGTGGGCGTTCAATGATTCGACGGCGCCCATCGACAGCAGCGACTTCGATGTCGTGACGCGCGCGGTCTTGCGTTCTGGCCCCTCGCGCGAACCGCTTGGCCTTGACCGACAGCGCAGCAACGATCTCGGCGAAGCGCGATGAGTCCCGCAGCATTTTTTTTGCCCAAACATGGACCTTCGTCGAGATGTGTCATCGACCGACGGACCTGCTGCCAATCACGACGGCTCGACACAATTCTGAAGGGTACGACCAAATGATGGAACTCGATCGTTTTCGCGGCTGCCTCATCGGTCTCGCCGTTGGCGACGCGCTTGGGCACCCGACCGAGTTCATCTCGTCGGTCGCCCGCATCAAGCAGCGCTATGGTGAACGCGGCATCGTCGACTTTGACCGCGCCGGTCCCCATCCGGCTGGCACCTTCACCGACGACACCCAGATGACCATCGCGGTGGCCCGGTCCCTCGCCCTGGCTGGGCATCGGCCCCTCGACCAACTGATGACGCTGATGGCCGACGAATTCGTCGCCTGGGCCGGTCATCCGAGCAACAACCGCGCCCCCGGGGGCACCTGTCTGGCGGGCTGCCGCAACCTGGAACAAGGGGCCCACTGGAAGCACGCGGGCATCAAGGGCAGCAAAGGCTGCGGGGCTGCCATGAGGGCCGCGCCCGTGGGCCTGTACTTCGCCAACAACGACGATGCGCTCGTTCGCGTCGCCGCGGCCCAGAGCGTGCTGACCCACAGCCACCCCACAGGCATTGCATCGTCAGTAGCGGCCGCGGCTCCGGTGGCCTGGCTCGCACGAGGCAACGGCCTCGAAGGGATCATCGGCTTCACGCGTCAGATGGTTGAGCGCGTTGACGAGGCCTTGCTGCTGGAATTCGGCGCCGACCCGGAGGCCGCCGCGACCATCGGCAACCGCGAGCAACTTGAGCGCCTTGACCGCCTTGAAGGCGTCCTCGACGAGGACCATGAAGATGTGTGTGCGCTGTTGGGTGGGGCCTGGATCGGCGAGGAGGCGGTCGTGACGGCGCTGTGGTGCTTCTTGAAGGCCGGGGGCAACTTCGCCGAAACCATCCGTCGAGGTGCAACGTCGTCGGGTGACAGCGACTCCATTGCCTGCATCGCCGGCTCGTTCGCTGGCGCCCTGCTGGGCTACGCGCACCTCGACAGCCCCCTGGTGAATCGCGTCGAGCGCCACGACGACCTGCTGCTGCTGGCGGACGAACTGCACGCCGCCCTCGATGGCGACCGCG
>CAJBHN010000231.1 GCA_903952805.1 uncultured Myxococcales bacterium
CGAATGATCATTGAATACTGACCACGTCCAACAGGAGGGCGCGAAGCGCCTCACGAGCGGAGTGAGTGGGAACCACGCCGCCCCGGGGCCCGAAGGGTTCCCCTGTGGGCGAGGGGCAAGGTACATCCCGGAGCTCTTTGAGCAAGCCCACTCCGTGGGCGAAGATCAAAGAGATCTCGGGATCAGTGGGGTCTGAGGCCATGAAACGGTGTAGCAGGGTCGGCGGGTCTCGAGCCAGGGCAGCAGCAGCAACGACGAGGCCCCGCCGACGACGACGTCAGCGGGGCCTCCAGGGTCGATACGCGCGGGTGGCGCGGCTCAGTTTCGCAGCGGCTTGTTGGTCTCCAACATGTGGGCAATGCGGGCCTGGGTTTTTTCTTCGCCGCACAGCGAGACGAAAGCCTCGCGCTCGAGGTCAAGCAGGTGCTGCTCGGTGACCCGCTGGCGCGGCGAGCAATCCCCACCGGTCATCACGTGGGCAACCTTCATGGCGATCTTCAAGTCGTGCTCGCTGATGAAGTGGCCGTCCTTCATGGCGCCCAGGCCCATGTCAAAGGTCGCGTAGGCGCTCTTGCCCGGCAGGCGGAAGGTCCGGCGACGAGGTGGCACGAAGCCAGCCTCGGCCATGCCGAGGGCTTCAGCCTTGGCCGCCATCAACACATGGCGACGGTTCAGCGTCACGCCGTCGGTGGGTGCCAGGTACATGAGCTCGCGAGCCTCTTCGCCCGACGTCGCCACCTTCGCCATCGCCACCGTCTCGAGGGCCCGACGAATCAGTCCCTCGGTGGGGTAGGTCGCGTCGTCGATGACGCCTTCAAGCGAGCGGGCCAGCATCTCGATGTTGCCGCCGCCGCCGGGGATCAGGCCCACGCCGACCTCGACGAGACCCATGTACAGCTCGGCGTGGGCGCGAATGCGATTGCACCACATCGAGATCTCGGCGCCGCCGCCGAGGGTCAGGTCAAATGGCGCCGCTACCGTCGGAATCGACGAGTACTTCAGGCGCACGCACACGTCTTGAAACGCCTTGACCATCGTGTCGATGGTGTCCCACTGCTGCTCGCGGGCAGCGAGGCCCACCAACAACAGGTTGGCGCCGGCGGAGAAGTTGCGGCCGTCGTTGGCCAGCACGAGCCCCTGGAACTTGCCGCTCTCACACAGGTCCAGCGCCTTGTTCAGACCGTTGACGATCTCGTCGTCGATGGCGTTCATCTTGGTGTGGAACTCACACCCAAGGATGCCGTCGCCGAGGTCAAACAGCGTGGTGCCGTAGGCGTCGTCGACGATGCGGCTCTTGTCATGACGCAGGAACGCAAAGCTCGCCACGCGCTTGCCTTCGTCGGCGACGACGGCGCTCTTGCTCTTGGGATCCCAGCAGCTCTGACGACCCTTGTCATCGATGGCGTAGAAGCTCTTGCGGCCAGTGGCCAACATGTCCTTGACCCAGGCGGGGACGGTCATGCCCTCGGATTCCATCTTGTCGACGACGCGGGCGACGCCCATGGCATCCCAGGTCTCGAAGGGCCCCATCTCGTGCATGAAGCCCCACTTCATGCCGTTGTCGATGTTGCGGATGTCGTCGGCGATCTCGCCCAGCCGATTGGCGGCGTAGATGCAGGTGGCGGCGGTGACCTTCCAAAAGAGCTTGGCGGCCTTGTCGTCGAAGCCCAGCAGGGCCTGCAGCTTCTCGCCGGTGGTCTCCATCATGCGCACAGCGCCGAGGGACTCATGGCGGACCTTCTGCTTGGCCCGGTATTCCATGGTGTTGTAGTCGAGGGTGAGGATGTCGTCGCCCACCTTCTTGTAAAAGCCCTGCTTGCTCTTGCGACCCAGCATGCCGCCTTCGACCATCTTCTTCATGAAGGCCGGGGTCTCAAACACCGCGTGGCGCTCGTCGTGACCCAGGTTGTCCCAGCAGTTCTGGGCGACGTGGACGAAGGTGTCGAGGCCGACGACGTCGGCGGTGCCAAAGACGGCGCTCTTGGCGCGGCCGGTGGCGGTGCCGAAGACCGCGTCGACTTCTTCAAGGGTGGCCTGCTCTTCGAGCATGACCCGGATGGTCTCCATGATGCCGAAGACGCCGATGCGGTTGGCGACGAAGTTTGGCGTGTCCTTGCCAATGACGATGCCCTTGCCGAGGGTGCGCTCGCCGAACGCGGTCAGGCGCTCCATGACGGCGGGGTCGGTGGCCTTGCCGGCGACCAGCTCTAGCAGCGGCATGTAGCGAACGGGATTGAAGAAGTGGGTGACGGCGAAGTTCTTTTTGAAGCCGTCGGAGCGGCCTTCGAGCATGCCCTCGATGGAGAGGCCCGAGGTGTTCGACGTGACGATGGTGCCTGGCTTCACGATGTCGTCGAGGCGGGCAAAGAGCTTCTGCTTGACGTCGAGGCGCTCAAGCACGACTTCGATGACGAGGTCGCAGCCGGCGGCGAGGCCGAGGTCGTCTTCAAGGTTGCCGACGTCGATGAGCGACGCGTCCTTCTTGGAAAACAGCAAACTCGGCTTGCTCTTCATGATGGCGTCTTTGCCAGCGGCCGCGAACTTGTTCTTGAACGCCTTGCTTCCCGGGTCGAGGCCAGCTTTGACGTCGGCCTCCGTGTGCTTGGGAGGCACGATGTCCAACAGGATCACGGGGATGCGGGCGTTGGCGAGGTGGGCGGCGATGCCCTGCCCCATGACGCCAGCACCGATGACACAGACCTTTTTGAACGAAGACATCATGGCTCTCCTTGCAGGGCCCCCCGCAGCGGGCGGGAGGTGTGGTGCTTCTTCGGCCTGCGCCGAAGAAGGCTTGGTGCATTGTTCGGCGCAATCAGTGGACGCCGGGTCGATAGCAACCCACGGCGCCGCTGAAAAACGGAATGCCAGGGCGATGGCCGTCGGCGGCATCGGCACGGCAGGTAGGGAATGGACCGACATGGGCGCCAGGCAGCGTTGAGCCCCATGGGTGATCACGCCGATGGATCAGATCCCGGATCTGCGGCAGGGGCGCCTTGGAGCGAGGCGGCGGCGAAGGCCCGCATCGAACGACAGCGGGGGCGGCCAACGGATGTGGCGGCGTGCAGGGGTGGATCGGTGCATCACCTCGATCGCTCCCATGCGACGGCGATGAGCAATCCGGAGGGCCGTTTGCCCTCGTCAAGTGGGTCCGGCGCCGTCGGCGCCGGGGCAGATCCGCGACGGTGATTCTGCCTGAATACAAGGGGTTGTCTGAGGCCCACAGGACACCGGTCGAACTCTTGTCACTTCGACGATTGCTCTGGTACCTCCTTGGTCCCCAATCGATTCAACGGCGTCGTCGGCGCAAGCCGTTTGGCCCTGTCCCTTGACCCTGTGAACGTTTCTCACGTTTTGCCTGTTCAGCCTGCATTCCGGAGGCCCATGTCCACCCGCCGCCCTTCTGACCTTGCCGCTCGTCCTGCTGCCCTTCGGGCGGTGGGTTCGGACTCGGCTCAAGGCCGCGGTGGTGCCCCGGGCAGCGTCGATGACAGCGACAGCAGCGCCCATGCTGCTCATATCCTGGAAGCCATTCGCGAGCCCCTGCGCGCGCAGATGAGCCTGTTTGCCTACCGTGGCTTCCTGGAGCCCCTGCTGCCAGGAAGTCTGGTGATCGACGACGTCGGCGGCGTCGACCTCACGATCCTGGCCCCGTCCTCGTTCCTGGCCGACTGGGTGCGCAACCACTATGGCGACGCCCTGACCGCCAGCGTCGCCAGCGTGCTGGGGCGTCCCCTGACTTCAACCCGCGTCCGCGTCGTCGAACGCGGCGATCGTCCCGAACGCGCCGTCACCGTTGCGCCCCCGTCGTCGCAGGCTGCGGCAACGTCCTTGCCGCAAGCGGCCTGGCAGCCTGAGCAGCCGGCGTTTCAGCCCCTGACGGCGCCAACCCCGACGCCTCGTGGTCAGCGACGCAACGGGGACGTGGTGGTCTCTCTGTCGGGCAGCCCGCAGGCCCAGCGGGTCCGCCAGCCGGGGCGCCGCCTCGATCCCCGCTACAGCTTCGACAGCTTCGTCGTCGGGCCGGGCTCACGGATGGCCTATTCGGCGGCCATGGCGGTCGCCGAGAGGCCGGGTGCCAGGTACTCGCCCCTGTTCCTCTTTGGACCCACCGGACTTGGCAAGACGCACCTTCTGCACGCCGTCGGCCACGAAATCCTGGCCCGGCATCCCCAGCAGCGGGTGGCGCTGTTGTCGGCGGAGCAGTGGGTCAACGAGTTCATCGAGAGCGCTCACGACAAGGCTTTCGAATCGTTCCGCAAACGCTTCCGCGACGACGTCGATGTCCTCCTTATCGACGACATCCAGTTCCTGGCGGGCAAGAGCCAGTCGCAAGACGAGTTCTTTCACACGTTCAACGCGCTGTATGAGGGCCATAAGCAGATCGTCGTCACGAGCGATCGCTATCCCCACGAGATCGCTGGTCTGGAAGATCGGCTCAAGACCCGCTTTCAGTGGGGCCTCGTCGCCGACGTACGTCCCCCCGACGCCGACACCCGCCGTCAGATTCTGACCCGCAAGGCCGTCGATCTCGGCTGCGCTTTGCCCAACGAGGTCCTCGACTTCGTCGCCGCCAGCGTCACCACCAGCGTCCGCGCCCTCGAGGGGGCTCTGACCCGGCTGGTGGCCTGGAGCCAACTCACCCGCGAGCCGATGAACCTGGCGGAGGCCAAAGAGCAGCTCCGGCCGTCGTTGTCGGCGGGGGCGGCATCGCCGCTGTCGATCGCCCGCATCATCGAGGTCGTCGCCGCCTACCACGGCATGCGCAGCAAGGACCTCGTTGGTCCCACCCGGCAGCGGCAGATCACACGAGCCCGCCAGATCGCGATGTTCCTGGCCCGGCAGCATTTGCAGATGTCGCTGCCTGAGCTTGGTCGGGCCTTCGGCGGCCGCGACCACACCACCGTGCTGGCATCGGTGCAGAAGATCGACGGCGCCCGCGCTGACGACGCCTCGCTGCAGGCCCTGCTGTCGCGCCTTGAGCAAACCCTGTTCTGAGCCCTCGCCAATGGTCCCTCGACGTGAGCGCGGGCATCGTCGGCCCCGGCCGTTGCTGTCGGCCGCACCGTCCTGCGCGCAGTTGACGTCAGCGAAGGGCAACGGCGCCCGCAGGCGTGACGGCGTATCCACTGTCGCCGCGGAGGCCGGGATGGTGATGTTCAAGGCGGGCATCACGGCGTCGGGCGCCGTCATCACGGTGGTCATGATCGCCTACGCGGTGTTCGTTGGACCATCGCTCGTCGAAGTCGCGCTCGGCGAAGTCGCGCTCGGCGAAGTCGCGCTCCCTACGTGCCAACGTGACTTGAGACGGTCCCTGTGGCGGGAGCGTCCCTCGTTGTCAGAGAGCGCATCAAGCAGGTGGCTGGCGGGTCGGTCCTCGGCGCGAGCGAGCCTGATGGCCTCGCCACGGCTCATCCAGAATGACCATTGAATACTGACCACGTCCAACAGAAGGGCGCGAAGCGCCTCACGAGCGGAGTGAGTGGGAAGCA
>CAJBHN010000232.1 GCA_903952805.1 uncultured Myxococcales bacterium
CAGCACGACCAGCACGACCACGACGTCAGCGCCCACGACCCCGAGCTGTTTCGGCGCCTGGGCCACCGCCTCATCGACACGCTCGCCGACCACCTCGCGCAGCAGCGAACCGGTGTCGGCCCCGTCATGCCGCTGCTGTCGCCGACGGAGGCCTGCGGCCAGTTCCCGACACCGCCGACCTTTGGTCCGGGCGCTGGCTCCCGCGCGAGCGACGTCGACGCCGCCTTCACCGACGCCGTCGATCGAGCCCTGCTGACGGCCACGCAGCTGCACGCACCGGGCTTTGTCGGCCACCAGGTGGCGACGCCCCTGCCGACCGCGGCGCTCTTTGACCTCGTCAGCAGTGTGCTGAACAACGGCATGGCCATTTTTGAGATGGGCAAGGGAGGCACGGCCCTGGAGCGCGCGGCCCTGCGCTGGCTGGGGGAGGTCCTCGGATTGTCACCCCGGGCGACCGGCGTGCTGTGCCTGGGGGGCAGCATCGGCAACCTGACGGCGCTGTTGGCCGCCCGCCAGGCCAAGAGCGACGACGCCTGGCGGCGGGGGCTGCGGGTCCAGCCCCAGCTCGCGATCTTCGTCGCCGAGACCGCCCACTACAGCGTCGCCCGCGCCTGCCGCATCATGGGTCTGGGCGACGACGGCTGCGTCAGCGTCGCTGTCGACGAGCATCTGCGCATGGACGTCACAGCGCTCAAAGCCGCCATCCGTGACGCGCGCGGCAAACAGAAGCGCCCGATCGCCGTCGTCGCCTCCGCCGGCTCCACCGCCGCCGGCGCCATCGACCCCATCGACGCCATCGCTGATGTGTGTGCCGCCGAAAACCTGTGGCTCCACGTCGACGGTGCCCACGGCGCGCCGCTGGGCCTGCTGCCCGAGCGACGGGGGGACCTGCGCGGCATCGAGAGGGCCGACAGCGTCGTCTGCGACTTCCATAAACTGTTACTTATGCCAGCCGTCTGCACGGCCGTGCTGTTCAAGGACGGCCGCACAGGGGCCCAGGCCTTCGCCCAGAAGGCCGGCTACTTGTTTCCCGACGACAACGGGGTCGCCGCCGGCTCAAGCGCTGGCGGGGCCGCTGACAGCGCCGTGGACGACTCCTGGACCGACGTGGGGCGGCGCACCATCGAGTGCACCAAGGCCATGCTTGGCCTCAAGGTCTGGGGCAGCCTGCAGATGTTTGGCCGCACCCACTTCGAGGCCCACGTCCGCCACTGCATGGCGCTGGGCACCACCATGGCGGCCCTGATTAAAGCCCGGCCAGCGCTGGAGCTCCTGTGCGAGCCGGCGTTGAATATCGTGTGTTTTCGGGTCCGTGGACGTTCGGGCGGCGACAACGCGGCCATCCGCCGAGCGGTGCTTGCAGCGGGGCGTTTCTATCCGGTCCAGGTCCACCTGCACGCCGACGGCCTCGCCAAGGAGCGCGAGGGCTTGTGGTTGCGCTGTGCCCTGCAAAACCCGCACACCACCGCCGACACGCTGGGCCAGCTCCTCGACGCCGTCGTTGCTGCGGCGACCTCGGACCTCAGCGCCCGTTGAAGGCGGCCCGCTCGTTCAACGGGCCGTTTTGGCGGCGACGAAGATGATGACAAGCCCGTCGGATTACCGGACCGTGATCGACGGCGCGAGCACCAGGGCCTTGCCGTTGGACGTCGTCGCCAGCTCAGCCAGGGCCGGGTCGCCAAACAGGAGCCGGGCTGCCTGTTGCATGGCCTCGGCGCGGGGCAGTCCGAAGGCAGCGCTCATGACGCCGCCGAAGGCTCCGAGCCCCGGCAGATCGTCTTTGCCGGTGAAGATCGCCAGCTCGATTTCCTCGGTGGCCGTCAAACCGGCGCGCTCACGGGCCAGCCGCAGGGCGTCGATGATCGAGCCCTGCTCGTCGACCAGCGCGTGCTGCAGGGCCTGGGCTCCAGTCCACACCCGACCTTCGGCGAGTTCGCGAAGCTTGTCTTTGGTGACGCGCTCGGCGCCACGACCGGTGACGACGGCGTCGAGAAAGCGCTCGTAGGTGGCGTTGACGCTCTGCTGCAGACGGGCCCGTTCCTCGTCGGTGACCCCGCGAAACAGATCGGGCCCTGGCAGGGCGCCACGCTTGAGCTCGACGCTGCGGACGCCGAGATCGCCCAGCAGGCCCTCGGCGTTGAACAGCAAGCCGAACACGCCGATGGAGCCTGTGATGGTGTTTTCCTCGGCGAAGATGGCGTGGGCCGCGCTGGCGACGTAGTAGCCGCCGGACGCCGCGACATCGCCCATCGACGCGATGAGGGGCTTTTTGTCTCTGGCCAGCATGGCGGCACGCCACATCAGATCCGACGCCAGGGCGTCACCGCCAGGGGAATCAATGCGCAGCACGATGGCCACGACGCTGTCGTCCCCGGCGGCGGCGTTGATGGCTTCGACGACATCGTCGGCGCCAGCGTTGTTGCCGGAGAACAACCCGCCGCCACTGCGTCCCATTTGGATGGTCCCGGTGACGGGCACGACGGCGATGCGTGCGGCCTGCCCCCAGCGCTCGCGCTTGGGGCTGACGTCGATGAAGCGGCGCTCGGTGGTGAGGCGCTCACGCCCCGCGAAGGCGGCGAGCAGATCACCGACCTCGTCAGGG
>CAJBHN010000233.1 GCA_903952805.1 uncultured Myxococcales bacterium
GAGGTGGGGAGCGAGAGCAAGCGCGTGGACCATCGCTCTTCACTGATCCGATTATGATCGACGATCAAGGGGATCTCGGGATCAGTTGCCCAAACCCTGCTGCTTGAGGCTTGCTTCCAGCTTCTTACGCACGTCGGGGGGCAGGTTCTCCAGACCTGACATCCCGCCGCCCATGCCGCCCATGCCGCCCATGCCGGGTGGCGGGGCTGGGGGCTTCTTGAACAGCTCCACCGGCTTGTCGTAGCGGCCCTTGTTGAAGCTGTTGATGGCGTAGACGAGGCCGTCGGCGCCCACGACGTTGACCTCGCTGCTGCCCTCGGCGGCCTTGCCAAAGCGCACCGTCTGTTTGGTGCCACCAGCGAGGCTCAGCTCGATGCTGGGGTCGCCGGCGCCGATGGCCTTGGCGGCGTCGGCGGCGGCTGCGCCGTCGTCGAGCACGCGAGCGCCGCGCAAGCGCAGGGCCCCTTGCACCACGGCCATCGCCTGGCCGAGGTCGAGCTCGGGGGGCGCGGTCTTGGGCTCGACGAGCTTCCAGGCGTCGCCGTCCTTTTTGACGACCACGCGGGTCTTGCCGGCGACGAAGGTCGCCTGGACGACGCCGTCGACGCTGGCGGTGAACAGCGTCAGCTCGCGGAAGTCGTTGAGGCCCTTGTCGAGGTTCTTCACGGTGAATTCAGGCAGCAGATAGACCTGCGCATCGCCGTCGACGCGGGCGTGGATTTGCCCCTTGTCGGTCTTTACCCCCAGGTGCAGCACGACGCTGCCGCCCCCGGCGAGGGTGGCGGTGATGGTCGTGTGGGGCACGTCGAAGCCGGCTTGTTGGTCGGTGGCGCCGTCTCTGAAGTCGGCGGCCCGCAACGTCGCCAACGACGCCGCCACCCGCGACAGGGCCGTGGTGTCGAGGCGGAAGCCCGCGGGCAGGGACGCTGGCTCCGACATCGCCCACGTCGTCTTCCTGGTGGGCTCCTTCGGCGTCGCTGCTGTATCTGGGCCGCCTTCGCCGCCGTCAGCAGCAGCTGGCACCTCGACCGTCGTGCTCGTCAGCGCGACGCGGCTGCCGTCGGCGCGGGCGATGCTGACGCTGGCGAAGTCTTCCGGCTTCTTTTGCAGGATGCTCTTTTGGCGCCACTGCGACAGGTCCTTCTTGGCCAACGAGCCCAGGCGCCCCTTGGCGACGAAGACGTCGTTTTTGCCGGCCTGGCGAACCGTGGTGCCGCCGTCTTTGGCGGCGCGGCCAAAGAGCAGGTCGATGCCCGGACCGCTCTTGGCGACGACGACCATGTGCAGGGCGTGTTCGTCGTCGAGCTCAAAGTCGGCGAGCTTCTTTGGATCGGACGCGATGCGGTCGCCGGGGCTGAACTCCGCGAGGCCGTCGAGCAGGGCGTCGAGCTGGCTCTGCTCGACGGGGAACGACGCCTTGGCGTCGCCAGCGCGCACGACGAAGCCGGCGCCGCTGCGCTCCAGCACCACCGTCTGGGCGGGCTCTCGCTCAGCGGGGGCCACCGGCCCTTCGGCCGGCGCCCCGGCCGGAGCCTTGTCCTTGCCGGGGATGGTGATGGTGATGCGCTCGACGTCGTCCTTGTTGACCTTGGCCACCGCCAGCGTCTTGACGCCGACGCTGGGTTGGCTGTCGCGGGTGGCAAACCAACCCACGGCGAGGACCGCGAGGAGGGCGCCGACGATGAGGGTGCTGCGATTGGTGTTCTTCTTCATGATGACCCTCGTTCAGGCGGCGGTGGTGGCGATGGCGAGAGCGGCTCGACGAGACTCGCGCAGGCGCCAGCGAATCAACCCAAGCAGAATCAACGCCAGCGGCACGCCTGCCGTGCAGCCGAACTTCACGAGGTTGCGGGTGCCGTCAGAGACGTCGGGCGAAAACGGCGCTTCCCCCGTGCCGCGGTTGCGCATGGCCAGCAGACCCTTGTCGAGGACCAACCAGTCCGCGAGGTTCAACAGCAACGCGGCGTTGGGTGGGCCAAGGACGGCTTCGTTCAACATGGTCGAGGTGCCGACCACAAAGACCCGCGCCTCGGCGCTCGACGTCGAGCCGGTGTTGAAGTGCGACGGCAGCTTGCCGGTCGCGGTGGCGATGAGGTTGTAGGGTCCCGTGACGGTGACGTCGGCGGTGGCCCAGTCGCGCTGCGGTGACAGGGCCTCGGCGGTGCCGTCTTCGAGCCACGACTTCGGCGACGACTTGCCCAGCACCGTGACGTCGACGCCGTCGATCTTCTTGGGATACAGGGGCGAGGCGAAGGGCAGCGTGACGCCGACGATACCGCGGGTCAGCGGCGTGTCGCCCTCGAGGTTCTTCAACGTCGGGATGAACGGGTATTGGATGGGGCGCTGCACCATGAAGAGGCCGCGCTTTTCCTGCACATTCAGGCTGGCGCTTTGGACGTCGCCCACCAACTGGGTGCCCAGCTCGACGCCATAGGTGGACAAGATGGTGTCGACGTTCTGGCTGGTGGCGGTGGGTTGAAACGAGCGCAGGTCGACCTTGTGGCGGTCGAGGAAGAAGCCCGCCGCCTTGCCCGCCATCAAGAAGGTGTCGACGGCCTTGAGTTCGTCGTCGCTGTAGGCGCTGTCGGGGCCGACGACCAGGATGGCGTCGACGTCGTCGGGGATTTTGGCGTCGGCGCCGGCGGCGATGGTGACCGGGCGGACTTCGTAGTTTTGCTCCATGGCCTGCTTGATGCGGCCGAGGTGCTCGTCGGGATTCATCTCGCCGTGGCCCTGGATGATGCCGACCACGGGCTGCTTGCTGCGGGTCAGCCGCCGAATCATCGTCGTCAGGTCGTATTCCAGCGACGACGTGTCCTGCACCACGGGCAGCGACTCCTTCTCTTCGCCGTAGCGCACCGAGATGCCCATGTAGGCACGCTTGGTCTGGGCCTGGTCCTGCTCGAGGACGCGGACCTCGACGGGCTGGATGTTCAGTGCTTCCAGGTCTTTTTCGACCGAGGTCTTGTCGCGAATCTGACGGCCAAAGATGTCCTGCTTGACGTCTTTCTTGATGGCCTTGTCCTCGTCGGTCTCTTCACCCTGGGGGTCGACAAACGAGAAGCTCAGGTTGTCGCCGGCGATGGCGCGGTATTCCTCGAGCAGGTCCTTGATGAAGCGGGCGTTGTCGCTGAAGGGGGGCGGCAGGTCCTTGCTGAAATACGCCGTGATGGTCACCGGCGCCGTCAGCGTGTGCATGGTCTCTTCGGTGGCCTCAGCGAGCGTGAAGGTCTGGTCGCGGGTGAGATCGAGGCGCAGCGGCAGGCGCAGCGCAAAGAGATTCACAAACACCAACACACCCAGCGCCAGCGCCGTCGTCGTCGACGCCTTCGCCGAACTGCCCACCCGCCGATTGGCGGTCAGGGTCTGGGTCGTGATGATCAACAAGCCCGCCGTCACCGACACGAAAAACAGCACGTCGCGCCAATCAATGACGCCGCGGCCGAGGGACTCGAAGTGGTAGTAGGCGCTCAGGTATTGCAGGGGCTCGCCCAGCGCCGGCGGCACGACGACGATGGCGAAGCTGAGCATCAGGTTGATGCCCGCCACCACCGACGACACGATGAAGGCGATGACCTGGTTTTTGGTCTGCGCCGAAAACAGCACGCCCAGCGCGACCATCGACGACGCCAACAACACGGTGCCCACGTAGCCGCCAATGACCGGACCCCAATCGAAGCTCTGACCGGGCACGGCCAGGGGGGCGATGGCGAAGGCGTTGACGACGGAAAACAGCAGGCCGATGGCGATGATGCCCGTGCCCGCCAGCCACTTGCCAAGGGCGATTTCGTGGTCGCGCACCGGCAGGGTCATCAGCAGTTCAAGGGTGCCGGACTTCTTCTCCTCGGCCAGCATGCGCATGGTGAGCGCCGGTGCCAGCACGGCGAGAAACGCCGGCATCCAGTCGAAGAAGGTGCGGAAGCTGGCGCGGCCATAGAGGAACACGCCGGGGAAGAAGAAGAATTTCAACCCGCACACGAGCAGGAAGACGCCCAGCACGATGTAGGCGAGGGGCGAGTTGAACGCGACCTGGAGCTCGCGACGGGCAATGCCGAAGATGCTTTTCATGGTGTTCTCAGGGCGCTCAGGCCGACTGGGCGGAAGAAGAAGAGGATGACGACGACGACGACGACGATGACGACATGGTGTCGGCCAGCGTCAGCTTGCGGAACGTCTCTTCCAGCGAGACGGTGTGCCGCTGCAGCGACAGCAGCACCAGCTTGTGGGCCACGGCGGTATCGAAGAGGAGCTCGCGCAGGTCGGCGTCGCCCTTGGAGGTCAGCGTGAAGGCCAGGGCCCCCTCTTCGGTGCTGATGGCCGGGTGCAGGTCGGAGACGCCGGGCAGGGCCCGCAGCAGGCGGCCGACGCTGTCGGCGGTGCCGTGGTCGCGAGAGCGCAGGGTCACGTCGAGGACGTTGCCCTCGGAGGCCAACGACGCCGGCGGACCGTCGGCCTTCAACTGGCCGTCGGCGATGATGATGGCCCGCGAGCAGGTGTGCTGCACCTCGGGGAGGATGTGGGTGGACATCAAGATGGTCTTTTCGGTGCCCAGCGCCTTGATGAGATTACGGATCTCGATGACCTGGTTTGGGTCCAGGCCGGTGGTGGGCTCGTCGAGCA
>CAJBHN010000234.1 GCA_903952805.1 uncultured Myxococcales bacterium
CCGGACTTGAGCCCATGTCAGGTTGTGTCCTACTATAGCCCACCCACCCGTTCACACCGTCCCTGGAGGTTTCGCATGGCATCCGCCGACAAGCGCAAGCAGTCGCTCTACTTTCCCGAAGAAATGCTGAAGGAAATCCAGGACGAGGCCAACCGACAGGACCGCAGCCTCTCGTGGATTGTGCAGCAGGCGTGGCGCATCTCGCGTGGCGAGATCAAGAAGTTCCCCTCGGTCAACGACGTCATCGACGGCGACCGTGATGACGAACGCGGTCGCCACGACGAGTGAGTTCCTGACTCCCGCCTTCCTGAAGGTTCGGGCCAACGCCACCGTTCGGTGGCGTTTGTCGTTGGTCGTTGGATGGACGGAAACGGCACGCCTTGACGAACGATGGTGTTCTGCCATTGTGCGTTTGCACAAGATTGGTGCAGATGCACAGTGCAGATGCACAGTGCAGACGCACAGGCAGACCCGCCCACCCGACCATGTCGCTGGCGCCACCGCGCCTGCCGGAGTCGTCATGACCGTCGCCCTCGTCGCCGCCGCCGTCTCTCTGCCCGCCGGTCGTGAACGGGGGGAAGACATCGCCCAGCAAGCAGGCCTGCCGGTGGCGGTGGTGCGCGAAAAGATGGGCATCATCGAGAAACGTCGGGCGCCTGCGGACCTGCATCCAAGCATGATGGCCGTTGATGCCGCCCGCTTGTGTCTCGACGGGCGCGACCCTGACAGCATCGACGTCATCATCTGGACCGGCAGCGAATACAAAGACCACATCGTCTGGACCGCCGCCATCCATGTGCAGCGAGAGTTGGGCTGTCGGCGAGCGGTTGCCTTCGACCTGTCGGCACGCTGCTCAACCGGCATTCTCGGCATGAAGCTCGCCAAAGACCTGTTGATGACCAATCCGTCCTGGCGACGTGTGTTGCTGTGCGGAGGCCATCGTACCGGCGACCTCGTCGACTATCGCGACCCCAATACCCGTTTTCTCTACAACCTCGCCGACGGCGGCTCGGCCATGTTGCTGGAGCGCGTCGACGACGCCGGCGTTGCCGGCGCCTCCTCGGCGAGTTCCCACAATGCCGTCTTTGGCAGCGCCATCATCACCGACGGCGACTTCTCCACCGACGTCATTGTCCCCGCCGGCGGCACCAGGGTGCCCGCACGCACCCATCCCGATGCCGCCCAGACCTTTTTGCGCGTACCTGATCCCGAAGGGATGAAGCGACGCCTCGACGACGTCAGCTTGAAGAACTTCCTGCAAGTCATCCGTGATGCCGCTGGGGCTCAACCCATCGGCTACCTCGCCCTGCTGCACATGAAGCGCTCAGCCCACGACGCGATCGTTGCCGAACTCGGTCTTGCTCCTGAGCAAAGCATCTACCTCGACCACTTTGGTCACTTCGGCTCCCCCGACCAGGTGCTGAGCCTCGGCCTGGCCGAGCAGCGGGGCCTGCTCAAGGCTGGTGACGTCGTCGTCTTCGCGTCGGCGGGCCTGGGCTACATGTGGGCTGCGTCGGCGTTCACGTGGCAGCGACCCACATTTGCCGCCGCGTCGCTGGCCGCGCTGGCCTGAGCACCCGGCGCGACCAC
>CAJBHN010000235.1 GCA_903952805.1 uncultured Myxococcales bacterium
CCGCTCAAAGCGGTCGCGGTCGCGCCAATCGGCCTCGACGACGTTGCCATGGCGCAGGTCGGTGATGCCCGCGCTGCGCACGCGCGCCAGCGTTTGCAGCGGCGCGGTCCACGGCGTCACGCCCAACAGGCTCTCGACGACGTTGCCGCTGCGTTCCAATGGTGCCCCCTGATGGGGCGAGCCCAGGGTCACCAGGGCCCTCACCTTGGCGCGCCACGCATGACCCGCCACCGACCCCGCCTGCAACGCTGAACGGGCCACCAGCCCGCCCATGGAATGGGCGAGCACGACGACGTCACGAAACGGCCCGGCTTCTTCTTCCAGCAGGGCCGCGAGGCCGGCGCCATTGTCAGAGGTATGCAGGCCGCTGTTGTAGTGCGCGTAGACCGGCGTCAAACCGAGGTCCAGCGCGAGAGCAACCCCGTGGTCGTGGCCCTCCCAACGCCACTGCAGGTCCGACGCGCTGCTGCCGTGCACCATCACCAACAACACCTGGCCGTCGTGCCAGCCGTCGAGGGGCGGCCGCAGGGCCATCTGGATGGCCAGGGGATTGTCGGTGGCCGCCAGGTGGTCGCCGACGACGCCGTTGAGGGCGGCGACGACGGCCTCACGCTGCAGGCCGGGGGCGCTGTCGCCGAGGAAGGGAGACAAGGCCGCGACGACGACGTCGACCCCGCCGCCAACCAGCGACGTCACGCCGCGGACGGCGCGGTAGACGAGGTCGGTGACCAGCGGCACGGCGCCAATGGCCTCGTGGACGCCCTGAACGACATCGGTGACGCCGACGGTGGCGGCGACCACGGCGGAACCGAGGCCACGCAAGTCATCGCCGTGGCGACGTCGACCACGACCAAGGGCCCGCCGCTGCTGCCAACGATACAGGGACGCGATTCGGGCCCGGGCCCAGGGCGTCTCATCGACGAAGGCGATGACGGCGTCGTCGTCAGCCAGCGACGGCAGCGACGACGACGACGACGACGACGACGCGGTCGGGGTCAAGCGCTCGCGCAGCTCGGCGAGGCCCAGCGACGCCACGAGTTCTTCGACCATCGTGGCCAGGGGCACATCGGGCAGAGGCGGACGCGACATGTCCGGGGTGTAGCAGTCCGGGGCAGACCCGGGGTCCACGCCCGCTCAGCCTCTGCGGGTCACGATCTGGTGGCGTCGCCCGGGACCACGGCGAAGAGCTCCATCGGTCCCTTGCCCTTGACCTCGATGGCGCCCATCGACCTGGTGGCAAAGGTGCCCCGCACGCGCTCCCAGGCCGCGGTGCTGAGGGCGGTGGTGCCCGGCTCGGCGTGTTGCTCCACCCGCGCCGCCGTGTTGACCGTGTCTCCCCACACGTCGAACTGGAACTGTTTGAGGCCGACGACGCCGGCGACCACCGGCCCGATATGCACCCCGACCCGCAATTCCCAACCGACCCCAAGGTCGTGGACCGCGAGGATCATCGCCTGGGCGGCGTGGACGCAGGCCATGACCGGGTCCTGGTTGGCGTTGAACAAGCCGGCGGTCGCCATGAAGGCGTCGCCGACGGTTTTGATCTTCTGCAGGCCATGCAGGTCGGTGAGCTGTTCAAAGCGCTCCACCATCGCTTGCAACGTCGTCACCACCTCTTCGGGCGGGTGCCGTTCACACCATTCGGTGAAGCTGACCACGTCGCAAAACAACACCGCGACGTCTTCGTGACGACGGGAGGCGACGGTGCCCGTCATGCGAAATTCCTCGACGACGGCCGCGGGAAAGAGGGACCCGAGCAGCGAGTCGGCGCGACGCCGCTCGCGATCGATGCTCGCCAGGTAGGCCCGCTCCTGATCGCGGGCAAACTTCCGCCCGATGGCCGCCTTGACGCGGGCATGCAGCAGCTGGGCGCGGGGCGGCTTGACGAGATAGTCGTCGGCGCCGAGTTCCACGCAGCGCACGATGTCGTCCATGTCGTCGCTGCCCGAGCACATCAACACCGGCAACTCGACGGTGCGCGGGTCGGCCCGCAGCTTGGCGAGCACCTCGAGCCCGCTCAGGCGCGGCATGCGCATGTCGAGCAGCACCAGGTCAAACCAC
>CAJBHN010000236.1 GCA_903952805.1 uncultured Myxococcales bacterium
CTTCATGGTGAAGAAGCGCCGATTGGACTGCTGGTGCTGCCCCTCGTCGTAGATGCGGACGATATTGTGGTGCTGCAGTTTGCGCGCGGCCTTGATCGCCTTGCTGAACTGCTTCTGCTCTTCGTCCGTCTGCAGCAGGTTGGGTGAGACGCCCTTCAAGGCGACGTCGACGTCAACCTCGGTGTCACGAGCCCGGTAGACTGCGCCTACCCCGCCGACGCCCAGCTGCTCCAAAATCTTGTAGCGGCCAGCGATCAGTTCGCCTGGGAGAAAGATGAGCGCCGCGAGTTGACCGGTCGAGACCTTTTTTTGCGGATCGCGCAAATCCTGACTGCACACGATGCATTTCGATGCATCGTCAGCGTTATAGGAGCCACAGCGGAAGCAAAGCATCTTCGTCGTCGACGGGTGTCGTCTCCTAGCCTAGAGATTCGGTGCACGATAGCGCGTTTCCGACCAGATGAACGCATCTAAATGCATTTCGGTCTGAGACACGAACTGGCGACGGTCAGCCCCGGGACGGCGGCCGCTTGAGGCCCCGGGCGGCGGTCATATCCCCCGGCGGCTTCACAGAACCGCTGCCGGCGCTGCTGCCGCTGCCGCCGGTGGGCAGTGGTTGCAGAACAATGCGGTTGTCGGCCTGGGGGCTGGCATCGAACACCACCTTGGCCTTGCTGAGCAAGATCAACAGGGCCCGGTGCAGGCGCAGGTTCTTGACGATGTCCTTGGAGATCGCCGCGTGCTGGTACAGCACGCTTTCGACGTCGCCACGGCGGATGTCGGGAGTCATGTCGGTGATGATCTTGTGAACTTCGCTCTCGTTGGCATCGATGCCGTGAGCATCGGCAACCGCCTCCAAACAGCGCTGCTCCCACACCGAACGCCGGGCCTCGGCTCGCATGGCCGTCGTCGAGAAATCTGCCAGGGACCTCTTTTGGTCGTCCATCGAGACGCCCTGCAGGGCCATGGCGTCGCCGATGTGGGCCTTCCAGCGTTTCCGGAGGTCCTCGTCGACGAGATCATCGGGCACGTCGTCGGCCACACCGATGGCGACGTAGAGCTTGCGCAGCAGACCGACCTTGGCCTCGTCGACACACAGGCGACCGCGCTCCTCGGCGAGCTCATCGGCAAGCTTGGTTTCGAGTTCGATGCGCGTCTTCACCTTACGGCCGGTGAGCTGGATGAAGATCGGGTCGTCGACGTCGGGAAGGACGCGGCGGCGTGCCCGACGAATCGTCACGGCGAAGGCAGCGACCTTGCCTCGCTGGTCGGCGACCGGGTAGTGCTCGGGGATACGAAGCTGAAACACGGCGCTCTCGGGAGGCACGAGCCCCACCATCGCCTCGAGCAGCCCGGGCAGAAACACGTTGGGACGCACGTCGAGCCAGGCCCCCTGCTGGGCCATGAAGACCTTGCCGTCGACGTAACCGAGGATGTCGACCTCGACCTCATCGCCGAGTTCGACGGGAGCGCGCACGCGGGGCTCCGTCATCGAGATCAACTTGCGCAATTCCTGGAGACGACGCGCCACGAGGTCGGCGCCGATGGGCAGCGCAGCCACGGTGAGTTCGACGCTGGCGGCGGCCTTCAGGGCACGTTCCGCCGTGGTCTGCGTCGCGGTTTCGGCTCGCACCGCGACCTGCGCATTGGGTGCAGTGTCGAGCGCTCGCTGCAACGCGCGACCGGCTTCCAGGCCGACCGATCTGGCATCGCGATTGACAGCCGCTGGCTTGCCGCCACCGACAGCCAACACCTGGGGCCGACCGCGAACTGGGGGCGTCGGTTTCTTGGGCGGACCTGCCATGTCGTTTCTTCCTTGCTCTGGATGATCGCGGGCAGTGTCTCAGAACTGCGCAGGAAAAAGAAATGCGGCGCCTTGCGCCGCATTTCCAGGGTCACCTGGCAGAGCGTTACTTGCTCATGCCGCGGATGGCGTTCATCGCCAGCTGGTGCATTTCGTTCAACACGTTGCTGAACGCCTGCTGCATTAGGCTGAGCTTCTGCATCTCGTTCTTCAGCATCTCGAACTCGATGTTGCGGCTCTCCTGACCACCGCCCTTGGCATCGCCGCCACCACCTGCCGCACCACCACCTGCCGCGCCAGCACCTGCCGCGCCGCCGCCGCCGCCACCCATGGCACCGCCGAGCATGTTGCCGGCCATGCCGCCGATGGCGCCGCCGATGCCGGGCATGATCATGTTGCCCGCCATGCCGAGGATGCTGCCGAGCATCCCGCCGCCGCCGCCGCCGCCGCCCATCAGGCCGCCAAGGAAGCCGCCGCCGCCGCCGCCCTTGTCGGACTCAGCCGCCTGGGCCTGGGCCTTCAGCTTCTCGAGGCGCTTCTCGATGTCTTCCTGCATCTTCTTGATGATCTGCACCATCATCGTGGCGACCTTGTCTTCGAAGGTCATGCCCTTGCCGCCCGCGCCAACCATGGCGCCGAGTTCAGCATTGCCAGTACCGGGGGTCGCGGTCGCCGGAGGCGCCGTCTGGTTGGTCCCCCCCGTGCTGGCGAGGGCCTGAGCGCCGCCCGCAGCCGTCTGGGCACCGTTATTGGCGCCATTGAGCTGCAGGGGATTGAAGCCGCCACTGCCCAACACACTGCCGAGGGCCCCCATGGCCAGCATCGCCGCCAGCGGATTTTGCTGCATCAACTGGCTGAAGCGCTGACCGAACGCCTGCGAGATGCCGTTCATGTCGAGCTGGCCGGTGGCGGCATTGGCTGCTGAACCAGCCGCTCCCGCCGTCGAGGCCGCCGGCGTCACACCGACGCCGCCGCCGAGGGCCTGAACGGTGCCGGTCGCCTGACCGCCACCGAGAGCCTGAACGCCGCCACCAAGGGCCACGGGCGTGGGCGATGGGGCAATCGGATCGGGCTTGATGGCCGGTGGGGCGACGTTGACAGGTGGAGCGGCGGGGGGTGGAGGCGCAGCCACGACGGGGGGCTGCGCTGCAGCAGGAGGAGGGGGCTGTGCTGCAGCGGGAGGAGGCGTCTGGGCTGCCGGGGGCGCCTGGGCCGCCGGAGGTGCCTGGGGAGGAGGAGGTGCCTGGGGAGGAGCGGGAGGATGGGCACGGCCGCCACCGCCGCACATGCCCGTGAAGACGGGTTCGGCGCTCTGGGGCGCAGCCGCGGGATCCGCGTTGACGCTGACGGTCTTGGCGAGGTCACGGAGGAACTTCATCGCCTCGCCGTTGGCCAGGGCGCCAAAGACGGGGTTCTTCGAGATTTCCTTGGCGAACTCGTCGAACTTGGCCAAGCCGTCCTGGAGGGCCTTGACCTCGCCGGGAGCGCATTTTTCGAGGCCAGGGATGGCCTGGTCGCCGCGGTCCACCAGGGTGCGATTGAGTGCGCTGGCGCTGACGTTGCTGGTGCTGGCTTGAATGCTCACGATGGCCTCCGACAGGTTGCTTCCGGTTCCGCTGGGAGTATCGCGTGCTGCCCCGGGTGGTTTCGGCAGGCAGCACGATCAACCGATGGGGAAATGTAGGACAGATCCAGCGGTTGGTGCTGGCGGCCCCTGGCGGAACCGGAGATTTCTGTGGCTCAACACCCCGATCACCCGCATCCCGACGCCGTCCCAGCCGACCTCCGTCCGTCGGCGGCCACCTGGATCGATATCGATACAGGTGCGCTGCGTCACAACATGCAGACCCTGCGGCGGCGGCTGGGGCTTGGGCCGAAGCTCGGCGTGGTCGTCAAAGCCGACGCCTACGGCCACGGGCTGACCGTGGTCGCGCCGGTCATCGCCCCCCTGGTGGACTGGCTGATCGTCAACGCCGCCGACGAAGCCCGCGCCGTC
>CAJBHN010000237.1 GCA_903952805.1 uncultured Myxococcales bacterium
CTTCCCTTGTCTGCATCAAGCCTGTGCGCGGCGTCTACGGTCGAGGATTTCGCGTGATCCGTGAAGATCTCGATCTCTTTGCCGAAATCTTCGAGGAGCCGGGCCATCGCCTCGATTATGACGACGCGCGGCGTCGTCTGCGGAGTCGGACAAGTTTTTCGCCTATGGTCGCGATGCCTTGGCTCGACGGTCCAGAATGGAGCGTCGATTGTTTCGCAAGTAGCGTCGACGACGCTTTCGTAGCCGTACCGCGACGAAAGATCGGTGCCGATACGCAACTCCTCGATGACGTACCCGAGATCATTGAAGCCTCAAGGCAGCTGGCGCGGCATTTCGGGCTGCGAGGCGTCTTCAACTGTCAGTTCAAGGCACACCGCGGAGTCCCGCATGTCCTTGAGATCAACGCGCGCCCGGCCGGTGCGATCGGCCTTTCCCTTCACGCCGGCGTGAATCTACTCGGCCTCGCGTGGCGTGAAGCGCTCGGACTTCCGAACGTCTCATCACCGCCGCGTCTGGGATTCAACGTTCGCGCGACTTCCAAGTGGCAGGCGGTCGGCGACACAGTGCCCATCATTCGTACCCAGGAACGGCCGTCGCTGTCGAGCACCACGATAGCGGTCCTGCCCACCGGCACGCTCTCCCTCTCTGCCGTCGCGGGTTCATGGTCTGTGGAATCCCTCGTCGGCGCTGGAGCGCGCAACAACCCCAGACGGCCGTTCCTCTTGGTCAGCAAAGTTCTTGGGAAGCATCTGCCTGTCACACCCGCGCGAATGGCAGAAGCCCACGCGGCGCTAGCGGCACGCCTACCAGCAGACCTTCCCGGACCGGTGTGTTTCGTTGGTCTCGCCGAGACTGCTACGGGACTTGGCTGGGGTGTCTTCGAGGCATGGCGAGCGCGGACAAGGAGGAACGACACAATCGTTGTTCATTCCACACGAGCGCCGATGCCGGAATGCACGACGTTTGGGTTCGAAGAGGTTCACAGCCATGGTCCTGCCCAAGTCGTGTGCATCCCCGAGGTCCGTGAGGTCCGTGAGGTCTTCGCTACCGCGCGGACGCTCGTGATCGTCGATGACGAGCTCACCACGGGCTCTACCGTTTGTTCGCTCCGGCGTGCGTTCATTGAGCATCGTCAGGCTCAGGGCTGGTTCGGCTCCCTGTCCACGACGGCTGTTGCTCTTGTCACGTCGGCGTCAGCGCGGGCGAAGCTCGAAAAGGGCGACGTTGACGGAAATGACGATGAAATTGCAGTCGTCGCCCTCGCCGATATCGACGTGGCTTTTTCGGCTTCGCCCGACGGGACTGACCCCGGCGACAGCTTCGTCACCCGAGAACTATCTCCGCTTGGCCCGGGGATTGGTCTGCGCCGCTTTGGTCGCGCGGGCGCGGCGCAAGCTCCTGCGTTGCCCGATGCCATTCTCGCCCGTGCCCTCGCTTTTTCACGTTCGGCAAATCCCTGTTTCGTGGTTGGAGCAGGCGAGTGCATGCACCCGGCGTTTATTCTCGGCCGGGCCTTGGAGGCGCAAGGCATCACCGTGTTGGTTCAGTCGTCGACGCGCTCGCCCGTGCTTCCGGGCGGCGTGATTAGAGGCTCGCTCCCGGTGGAAGGCGGCGTCGACGTGGAAATCCCTTACTTCATGCACAACCCGCCACCGCGCGGGGCGCGTGTCATCGCGCTGTTCGAGCCGGGGGCGGAGCGCAGCACGCGGGCGCTCGTCGAAGCCTACGGGGCCCTGGCGCTTGAGGTGTGGGATGAACAGTGAATCACGCGGCGTCGTGTTCACCGACCTTGACGGTACATTGTTCGGACCGCGCCGCGACCCTATCGTAGCGGGCTCCAATCCGGTCCGGATACTCGCTGACGACGAAGTTGCGGCCACCGACGCGCAAGGAAGTCCCATCGCGTGGCGTACCGCGACGCAGCGGGCTTTCTTCGAGCGTCTCATGCTAATCGGGGATGTTGTCGCCGTCACCGGGCGCAGCGTCGGCGCTTTCGGTCGGGTTCGTCTCCCGTTGGCCCGGCGGGCCGTCGTTCATCACGGTGCCGTGATCCTCGGCCCCGAAGGTCGCGATTTCGCCGACGCCACACGGCAATTGCTCATTGAGAGTCACGACGTGATAGCTGCGGCTGCCGCGACTGTCGACGAGTGGATCGCCCGCGACCCGACGCTCAAGAAAACGACGCAAGTCGTCGAGGGGCTCCTCGTGGAAGTGTGCGTCAAGCAACGCGCCGCCGAGGTTGACCGCGGGACACGTGCCGGCGGCGATTTGCCAAGGATCGCCGATGATATCGAGGCCGCGTGGCGGACCTTGCCGTGCGTGCGCGTGCATCGAAACGGAAACAACCTCGCGCTGTTGCCGGGCGCGGCGACGAAGGAACGCGCCGTGCGTTTCTTGCGGGAGCGAGTGTACAACGACGTACCGTTGGTCCTTGGCGTCGGCGACAGCTCAAGCGACTACGGTTTCATGGCGGCCTGCGACTTCGCCCTCGTCCCGACCGGATCGCAGCTCGACGCTATTGTTCGCGCGGCCACGATGGTTCGCGCGGCGATGTCCGAGGGGGCCCAGCGTGGTTGAGTCGATTTCGTTGAGTCCGGTGGGGGTTGGGTACTCTGGTTCGTACGCGCCCGAGGACGTCACGTTTCTCATGACGTTGATCGATCAAGAGTTCACCATGATCGACGAAAAAGAGCGCCTTATCCAGAGCGGTCGTCGGCATTACTCCGAGCTTCTCGGGCGGGAGCATTCGCCGAGCGCGCACTACCTCAAGCTCTTCGAGGCTGCCGTCGCAAGAAATGGGGAACGCCTTGCACTCGACATCTGCGCACTCGCTGACCACGTGGTCGCGACCCGCGTCGGCGGTGTGTGCGTCGTTTCACTGGCCCGGGCCGGCACGCCGATCGGAGTTCTGTTGCGACGTGCGCTCGAACGCCGCGGGCGGTCAACGCGGCACGTGTCGATCTCGATCATCGCCGGCAGGGGAATCGACGTCGCGGCGCTCGATCATATCCGTAACGCGATGGGCGTCGCCGACGAAGAAATCGTCTTCGTCGACGGTTGGACGGGCAAGGGGACCATCGCAGACGCGCTGCGGGCGGCCGTGGTCGATTACAACGCGAATCGCGGTGCACATATCGACTCGACGCTCCATGTCCTGACCGACCTCTGTGGTCGCACCGTTGCTGCTGCCACCACCGACGACTACCTGATTCCTTCATGTCTGCTCGGCGCAACAGTGAGCGGGCTCGTCAGCCGTTCGGTGCTTAATGACGCGGTGCTTCGTCGCGGCAGCTTCCATGGTTGTCGCACGTACCCCGAGCTCGCGGCAGTCGACCGGTCCCGCGCGTTCGTCGATGCGATTACCTCCCAATTGCCGTTGAGCGCCCCCGAAGCCGGAGGGGAGGTCAAAGTGTTGCGCCGACCGGCCCGCGATCTGGAGTCCGAGCAGGTGCGGGCGAGAGAGAGCGTCGACCGCTGGTGTGCGCGCCTTTCTGTGCCGCGGGCAAACGTAAAGGTGGGGATCGGCGAGGCCACGCGGGTGCTCCTGCGTCGACTGCCGGGGAGGCTGATTCTTCGCGATCCCCAGCATCCCGACGTGGTCGCGACGCGAGTCCTCGC
>CAJBHN010000238.1 GCA_903952805.1 uncultured Myxococcales bacterium
CATGCCTCCAAAATCCACGTCCATACCGCCGACAACTACGGCGACCCAGATGACGCAGCGCGCCCCGCAAACAAATAGCGCGGCAGCCCCTCAGACTTCGTGCGCACGCTCAGCACGCTGGCGCACCGACGAACGCAACTGCACCGTCAGCAAACGGCCGTCCGGATTCGACAGTCGGACGATGTTTTCGTCGTTGTCATCGATGAACGAAATCTTGGTTTCGGCAACGAGCAAACTGCCGTTGTGCGGATTCTTGCCGATCATCACGGTCTTTTGATTCCAACGGGGTGCCGACACCGGCTCAGCGCAGTCGATGGTCAGCTCGCCCTCGGCAGAAATACCAATCAACCGCGCGGCGGTGCACAGGGTTTCGCCTCTGAGATTGTCAGCGCTCAAAATCAGCATGAGGTTGTCGCCGAGGCTGAACTGATACGCGCTGCTGGGCAGCGTCGTGAGCAGAGAGCCTGACGTGTTCCGCGCCTGACTCGGCGCAAGCGACGGCACACTCGACGGCACACTCGACGGCGCACTCGACGGCACACTCGACGGCACACTCGACGGCACACTCGACGGCGCACTCGACGGCACACTCGACGGCGCACTCGACGACGCACTCGACGGCGCCCTCGACGACGCAGCCACTCCAGATGGCTGGTTCACAGGCAGCGAGCCGGAGAGTGCAGGCTGCTCCTGGCCCTGCTTCACGACGGACAAGCGACTGCTCTCGGAGCGCAGCGGCTCGAGCTCCGGGTATTCGGCGGCGGCGCGGGCTTCAATCGGGGCGCGAGCCTCGGCTTCACTCCGCAAGCGAGCAGCCAGCTCGGCGTCGACATGGTGACGAACCTGCTCAATCTCGGCGCGCAGATGAGCGAGCTCAGCCTCGGCCGCTGCGGCCCTCGCCTCGGCGGCCTCTTGGGCGAAACGGCGAGAGCGACGACTCTCTTGCTGAGCGGCCTCGGCGCGCAGACGAACGAGGTCAGTCTCGGGATCGGCGCTCTTGACGTCAGCGCCTTGCTCGACGTGGCGGCGAAAGCGGCGACTCTCTTGATGGCTGGACTCATCCTCGGCGCGTACCCGCACCAACTCAGCCTCGGCCTGGCTTCTTGTCTGAACACCCTCGGCCTCAACGCGAGCAGCGCAGGCCAGCGCATCCATCGCTATCCGCTGCAGGAAGACCTTGAGTTGCTCGGTGTCCATGCGCTTTGGGTGCTCCGGGCGGCAGCGAGCAGCCGTCGCCGTCGCTTTCGTCCTCGATGATACCCGTCGGCACTGCGCAGGGATGTCCAGAATCCAACCAACCCATGGCCACCCACCGTGCGCAACTTCATCATCGCAAGCGCAACGGCAACGCTGGGTTGCCCAGGCGCACGCTCGCTGCTGGAGAGCGACAACGCTCGGCGTGGGACGACGGCTGCTGCGGTGGCCGCGCGACGAGTACCGTGTGGCATGAGGCCACTGGCGACGTCACTTTCGTCAACGACACCGTTTTCGGTTCGTTGACGCTGCGCACGGGGTCCCGCGCCACACCGACTTGTTCACCGTGCACTTCGGCGGCCGCGTGATGCGGACAAGGTATGCGGACAAGGTATGCGGACAAGGTATGCGGACAAGGTATGCCGACAAGATCGACGACGGCGTGTGGTTGAAGATCTCCATCGAGAGTCTGGAGGAGTGCGGTCACGATTGTCAGGACCTGGTGCAGGACCGCGACTCTCGCGTTGTCGGCCGACGTCTTCATTTTGGCCTCCGGCTCGGCTGTGATTGCCGCATGCTCGGCACGCATCCAGCGCGACGGCCTCCACTGAAGATCGGCCAGCATCGTCGCCGCGTGCAGCTCGGCATGGCCGACGGGCACCACGGCGGCGAGCACGCCCTCAAGATGGGCGACGCAGGCGGCCTCGTCCTCGCCGGGCAGGAGCAGCCCGTTCGCTCGCAGCCCATGGGTCGCCGCGTTCGTGCTTGAGCGGGCGCGGCCGAGCTCGGTGCGAGGGCCAGTTGATCAACGTGGGGTCATGCTCCCAGATGGGGGACTTGGTTGCGCCTGTGGGAAGAGAAATGCTCTGGAACTACACCTATCTGCCCCCGCACATGGCCGCGATCAGCCCCGCTGGTGCCTTTTGCCCGGTCGATGAGCCGCTTGGCCTCGGCGGGAGGCAGATCGAGGGCGAAGGACACCTCGTGGCGCTTGCCCAGGTTGGCGGTGATGAGCACCGCCTGCTGCTGGGTGGTGGCGGCAAACATCGGGCTGGTGGACTGCACGTCGCGCAACGCGAGTTCGCCGGTCAGCACGCCATGGCCGGCGCTGACGACGCCGTCGGCGCTCTCCAGGCTGCGGGCGTCCGACGGCGTGAGGGCCATCCTGAAACGCAGCGGGCTGCCAGGCTTGAGACTCGCGCTGTCGACCGGGGCGCCGAAGCCGACGGCATCCAGCGCGGGCCTGGCTGTCGGCGTCGTCGCTGTCGTCGCTGTCGTCGCTGTCGTCGCTGTCGTCGTCGGCTGGACGCTCGAGCCGCCCCACAAGCTCGACAGCGATGGAATCTTCATGCGTCATGGTAGCAGGCGCCCGGGCTGTTGGGCCGACGATCGCGGCGACCCCGTCGAGCGTTTCATCCAGGCTCTGCGCATCCGTTCAGCGCCCATCATCGGGCCTGGATGGATCTCTCGCACCAATGCCTACATGGTACCGATAGGGTCATATCAGTCGAGGGCTGGCGCGGTTGAGCACCGGTGCACCATCATGGCGCCTCCCGATGCGCTGAAAGGGGACCAGATGACCGTCGTCGGCCGCGGCACCACCCATGTCATCACCCCCCGCACGGCGCCCGGGCCTGCCCATCAGGTCGCCACAGCCGTCACCGCGCCCCGCCAGCGCGACGGCGACACCTTCGAGGTCCCGCAGCGGCGGGCGTCCCAGACCGGCCCGGCGGGCAGCCTGCGCACGGCCATCGCCGTCGACGACCGGGCCCAGGGTGCCTTCTTCCACAAGGTCGTGGCCCCCGCCCGCGCCGACGCCCACGGCATTCGCGTCGAGGGCCAGCTCCCAGACGTCATCCTTGATCCCCGCCGCTTCGCGGTGGGCGGCGTCATGGCCGGCGACCCCGTGGCCGCCACCCGGCGCGTCCTTGAGAGTGGCAGCCTCGACACGGCGATGGCTCGGCTCAACGACTGGCGCACGGGGCCGCTCGACAAGGCCAGCGTGTATCTGGGCGGACGCGCCGGCGGACAAGAAGCCGACGTCGGCCTCTCGATGGACCGCGTCTACGACTCCGCCGGCCGCGCGGTCTTCACCGAGCTGGCCTCGGGCGCCGGCGGTCGCGATCCCGCCCACCAATTCGTCTTCGACAGCCGCGCCCGGGCTTTGCAAAACGGCCGCGGCGACGTGGTGGCCGCCGGCGACGACGCCGTGAAGCAATTCATGATCCGTCACGCCCTGCAGCCGAGCTACGCGTTTCGCCCCTTCTGGCGGGTGTCCCCGTCGGAACCAGGCACCACCAACTGGAACAATCCCCCCGTCACCGCCGCCTCGGCCGCCGCCTGGGCCAGCGGGGCCAATCACGCGGGCTCGCCGCCCACCAACACGTATTTCTACCCCCGTGAGCACTTCGCGATGAACCTGCGCGAGACCGGCACCGGCGCCTTGCGCCTCGACATCCGCGGCAACGACGTCGACCACGCTGTCCCCGCCTTCGGCGTCGGCATCCGGGCCTCGGCGTTTGGCAAGGGGGCAGCGACGGAGTGGAAGCGCATCAGCTCCATCGACCAAAAGGGCAACGAAGGCCGGCCCGTGACGCCGACGTCGTCGATGGCCATCGGCATGGTCTGGGAAAAATCCGAGCTGTTGGTGGGAGCCGCGAGGACGCCGACGCCCTTGTCGTCGTTGTCGCCGACCCAGGTGCGGGGCCGGGACCTCGCCGACAGCGCCATCTACGACCGCACCTTCAACATCGACGTCGTCAACGGTCGGGAAATCGTGACCATTCGACCGTGAAGGTGGCGCACCTGGCCGACACCGCGCTGCTCGTCATCGCGGGCGGCGCAGACCTCGTGGCCCGGCGCTCATGAAACGCGCTGACGAAGCTCGGCGACGGTGACCGTGCGCGCATACACGCACGGCTCCGCCCGTTGGCGGGGAGCCGCGAGGCCGCGCCTTGAGAAGGCGCCCCGTTGTCCTGTCCGCGATCAGCGCCCCCGGCGAAGCTCGGCGAGGGCGCGCATATAGGCGATGGCGTCTTCGCGGTCGCTGCGCACCAGGGGACGACCAACGCTTTTGACGACGACAGGATCGCTGAGGTTCTCCAGGTGCACGATATCCTCGCGAGAGAGGCCGGCGCTGAGAAGGTCACGGAAGACGTCGTCGATGAGGGCGCCGCTGTCGCTGCAGACGTCGTTGGCAAACTCTGTCCATTCGCCGGTCTGTTGTGCGATGGCCGACTCGTGGATCTCCCGCGCCGTCTTGTTTGTCAGGACCTGGGCGACGTGTCCGCAGTTGCATTGGCCCATGTGGCCCCATTGGTAGGGCGCTCCGCTGGACAGGCGCTCCGCCACGATCTCCAACGCATCGCTCAAGCTCTTCGACATGCAGACCTCCGGAACCAGACTCTACTGAATCGCGCGACGCGCGCACCTTGGACAAAGATCGCTCGCCGTCGGTCCCGGTGGGTGTGCAGCCCCTGCTCAGCGCCATTCACCGTCGAGGGCGGCTGGCACATCGACACCGAAGGCGTTGATGACGAGGTCACGGTCGGCGTTCATGCCCCCGGTGACCAAGCCCGCTGCGCCAGGCAGGCCGGCAATGAGCGGAGGTCTTCGCCGAGCGGCGTGGCGTGGCGTGGCGTGGCGTCGCGGTGATGAGGCGAGCTCGGGTCGGGTGCACCGAAGCGCACAACGAAGAAAGCCCCGAGTTTCCTCGGAGCCTTTTTCCCGTTGACCGCTTTTCTTTCGATCGGCGTTCGGACGTCCGTGTCGTTCCACGGTGTCCCGACCCTCCGCTGTCGCCGTCTTCGGTTCCTCTTTCAAGGTCCGTGAGAAGCGCACTTCTTGTTCCCTTTTGACGGGGCGTCAGAAGCGTTGTGGGGCTTGGTCGGAGCCCTGTGTCCCGGTCAGCGATTCGGCTGGCTTTTGACGCTGTTCGAGTGAGCTTGCGCTTCCCGCTTCCATCGTCTCCGTCCAGGCCCAGCAGCTCTCCGTGAGGTTTGCTATCGGGCGACGAGCTGATGGTCTCATCGATCCGTGTGACCGTCAACACATTTTTTCGGTGGGCCCGTGCAGCGGTCCGCCGGACCTTTCGGCACCACACCCTTCTGGTCTGTGAAGACCTCGCGCGCCGACGTGCTCGACGCTGGGCCGAGACGACACCGTCCCTGTCCGGCGGAGTCGATCACACGCGGCCGCCGTCAAGATGCTGAGCACCGTAGACTTCGGCGCCATGCCAATGACCCAGCCGTCTCGCGCCCCCTCGGCTCCATCCTCTTGCGACCTTGATCGCGATGGCCTCCGCGTCGTCGAACGACTGCGACCGACGCCCTCTCTTGGCCACAGCCCGACGCGGACGTTTCACGTGGGCGTTGACCGCGTCGTGATCCCTCCAGAACCCGGGCACGTCGCGAACAGCACTGGCCTGATGTTTCGTCGCGCGCATCCTTGTGCAGCGCACGACCTCTTCATCGTGGACCTCGGCCGCGCGGGCCTGTCGGAGCTTGGGTTTGGGCTCCGGGGTCTCTTCCAAGAAGAGGACGGCCACCTGGACGTGGTCGTCGACGATTGCCCCGGCGTGCGCTTGCGCGTGCTTGCCGACGTCACCGTGATGACGGGCGCACACTTCCCGCGCCCTCTCTTTCACTACGTGGCGCAGAGGACTCAGGCGCTCGCGGCGGTCTTCGCTCGGTTTGGCGTGCCCGTGGGCGACACCTTCATCGGCTTCGACGGCACGGTTCACCTGTTTCCGGCGCTGCCGCGCACCGAGCACCACGAACAGGTCACCGCCGATGTGGTCGGTGCCTGGGACACGCTCGTTGTCAGCGTTGAGGACGTCGCGGCGCAGAGGATGCGAGGATCGTCGCCAGGGTGGGCGATGACCGGACTCGGTGCACAAGCGTTGCCGGCCACCAGTCCGTTTCAGGCCGACGTGCCGCTGGATGACGATCACACCTCGTACCGTGAACCCCAGCTCCGGCGATGGCTTGGGCACCTGGCCCGTTCGCTGTGCCCGTCGGCGTTTGCCGTGCATCAGCAGTGGGCCGACGAGCTCGGCATCGACATCGAGGAAGAGGGTCGTCGACGTGAATGGTCCATCCTGCAGGCGCCCGAACCCATCACCAGCCAAAGTGGACTGACGCTCCACCGGTCCCTCACGCACACCTTTGCCCTCGAAGAAGCCTCGGTGACCTTGGCGCAATTGGGCCGTGTGCTGCCCGAGCTCCGCGAGGGCGTCGACGTCGTCCCCGGACCACCTGGTGCTCCGGCCTGCGGCGTGAGCTTGGAGACCGCCACGCGGTACGCGGCTCGCATTGGCCGGCGACTTCCCACCTGCGATGAGTGGACCTCGGCAGCGGTCGCGGTCCCCGACGATCATCCGTGGCAACTGACGTCGACGCCGGGTGCGCAGGGCGGTGTGATCGTGTGTGGTGGTCGGTGGCGGAATCGCCCTGATGCCCCAGCGAACGCCGCGAATCAGAGTTGGGAAGACGCTCCCGCGAACGACGTCGGCTTCCGCTGCGCCGTCGACGTCACGAACATTCGCGGCGACGTCCACGACGCCGACTTCTACGCCGGAACGGTGGCGCTCCCTCGGTAGGACTCTCGACGTCGCTCGCCCGAGGGCCTCTGTCTCTGAGGCCGGTCTCGATCGGGCGTCATCGACGACGCCAGGTCTGCGACAACGGCCTCAGCAACAGCGACGTCATTGGCGACGAAGGCCGGCCCGTGACGCCGACGTCGTCGATGGCCGTCGGTATGGTCTGGGGAAAATCCGAGCTGTTGGTGCGGGGCCGGGACCTCGCCGACAGCGCCACCTCCGACCGCACCTTCAACATCGACGTCCTCAACGGTCGGGAAGTCGTGACCATTCGACCGTGAGCGTGGCGCACCGGGCCAGACACCGCGGTGCTCGTCATGGCGACGAGGCGCTCGCGACATGCGCAGGCGAAGCTGGGCGGCGTCACTTCTTGAAGGTGCGGGCCGCGAGGATGCCGCGCAGCCCGGCCTGCTCGCTCTTGCTCGGGTCGACACCGCCGGCGAAGCCGGCGGCGGCGGTCTTGAGGGGGTCGGCCTGCAACCGGGAGGCGACGCCGGCAGCGACGTCGCCGAGGGGCTTGCCGCGCAGGGTCTCGAGGGTGCGAGCGAAGCCATCGCCGAGCTTCTTGGACCAGGCCTCCATGTCAAGACCGAGGGCAGCCGCGAGGCCTTGCTGATCGGTGAGCCATTGGGCCGCGCGCTTGCCCTGCTCTTGCGAGAGCTCCAAGCCAAGAAAGGGCACAGGCTTGTCGTCGCTGGTGGCGCCCTGCGGCAGGTCGAGGGCGATGATCAACTGCTCCGCCGTAATCTCGGCGACCTCGTCGACCAGCACAGGCCGCAACAGGGCGTCGAGGGTGAGGCGCCCGTCGTGCAAGACGCGATCACCGTCGGCGACGCGGGCCCCGGCCCAGGCCTTCACGACGGCAATCACCGCTGACGCAACACCCGCTTTCGACGGAGCCTTCACTGCCATCGGCTCAGACACCGTAGCGGTTGTTCACGGAAGACTGGCGGGCGGCGGCGAGGTCAGCCTGCGTCTCCTGGCCGGGCTTGGCGACGAGATAGGGCAGCAGGGCGACGCCGCCGGTCAGGACCGTGGCGGCGAGACCGACGAGGAACTTCTTCGTGAAGCTGTCGTCGGCGGCGATGAAGAACTTCTTGGCCCCAAGGCCGACGAAGCCGACGCCGGCGGTGCCGACGCTGAGAAGAGTGGCGGCGGTGTCACGAACAAGACCAAGCTTCATGGGATCCCTCTGCGCAAGAAAACGGTGTGTCGTCGTGTAGCAGGCTGCGCTGAAAATTGGCCGGGGCCATGTTCAACCAGTCCTGCCTGCCTGCCCCGCATGGCGCCACGCATGGCGCCACGTGGTGGGCCATGACCAGGCGTTTCAAGACGGCGTTGCAAGACGGCGCCTCAACACCAGGCGTTGTTCATGATTTCGCCGAAGCCGCCGCCGCCGGGGACGATGTACTGCTTGTCGGTCAGGCCGCTCTCGCGCTCCCAGTGGGTGCCGGGGATGGTGGCCAACACGTCGGGTGGGCTGGCCCCGCGATCAAGGCGCAACGCGAAGATGACGACGTCGGGGTGCTCGCTGAGCATGCGCTTGACGTACTCGGGGGTCACGATGAGGTTGACCGCGATGTATTTGCGCGCGGTGCCGGCGACTTTCTCTTTGTAGTGGCGGATGGCCTGGCACAGCGAACCGCCGGTGGCTCCCATGGGGTCGGGGAAGAGCACGTAGGCGTTGTCGACGTCGCCGCCGATCTTGCTGTCGCCAAAGGCGCTGCCGGTCACCTTGCCGCTGGCGTCAGTGATGCGGCTCATGACGACGTGGTCCTGGCGCACGAGCTTGGGGTTGAGGGTCTTGTTC
>CAJBHN010000239.1 GCA_903952805.1 uncultured Myxococcales bacterium
GCGTCAAGGGCTGACTTAAGCCCGACACCAGAACTCCCTGGAAGATCAGGGGGTTTCAGGTGTGGGTTGATGTGCGCGGGCAGGGGTCAGGGCTGCAGGCGATGCCGGGTGTTGGGCATGCCGACGGCCTCCAGGCAGCGCCACAGGGTCGCCTGGGCGACCGGGCGGGCCCGGGCCGCTCCTCGCGCGAGGATGGCCTCCAGGCGCTCTTCGCCGGCGGGCGTCGTCATCAGGTCGCGGTAGACGGCGCGGGCCTCGCCAAAGCGGGCATCCATCTTTTCCATCAGGGCTTTCTTGAGGTCGCCGTAGCCGACGCCGCCGGCGCGCAGACGGTCTTCCCACTCGACGCGCTCCTCGCGGGTCAGAAATAGCGACAGGACGCCGTAGGCATTGACGCTGTCGGGCTCCTTGGCCTCGGCGGGCTCGCGGGAGTCGGTGACGATGGCGTTGACCTGCTTCTTCTGCTCCTTGCCCTCAACGAAGATGCCGATGGCGTTGTTGTAGCTCTTGGACATTTTCTGGCCGTCGGTGCCCGGCACCTTGGGCGTCGGCGACAAATGCCATTCGGGGCGCTTGAGCGCCTCGACGCTGAAGGTGCTGTTGAAGTGGGTGACCATGTCTTGGGCCATCTCAACGTGTTGGACCTGGTCGCCGCCTACCGGGACGACGTCGCTGTCGTAGGCGACGATGTCGGCGGCCATCAGGATCGGATAGGTGAACAGCCCCACCGACGGCTTGATGTTGTTGCTGACCTTGTCTTTGTAGGAGTGGGCGCGCTCAAGCAGCCCCATGCCGGTCACCGACGCCAGCAGCCAGGTCAGTTCGGTGACCTCGGGGACGTCGCTTTGGCGAAACAGGACGGCCTGTTCGACGTCGAGGCCGAGGGCGACGTAGGTGGCGGCGACATCGCGGACCTGTTGGCGCAACTTGGTGGCGTCGTGCGTCGTCGTCAGCGCGTGATAGTCGGCGATGAAGAAGAACGCTGAATCACCACCGCCCAGGGACCTGCTGGCCTGCACATGCTGGTGTATGGCGCCGAAGTAGTTGCCGAGGTGGGGCGTGCCGGAGGGCTGGATGCCGGAAAGAAATCGCATGGCGCCCGTTACAGGCATGCGACCCTGCTTTGAAGTGCTGATGCGTCGACCCGGTCGCGGGAAGGCAGAGGCGGTGCCACCGTCACGGGACCGGATTGGCCCCCGGCAGCGTCTGAGGTGGCGTCAGAGGCGGTGTAAACGACGGCATCGACGTCGTGCGGGGGCCGACGTCGGGCAGGGGATTTGGGCCGGCTTCGTCGGGGTAGCCAAAGAGGTCTCCCGGCGTCAGGGTTTCCAATGCCTCATTGCGGCGCTTCTTGAGCGTGACGGTGACCGTCTCCGGGAATTTTCGGGTCAAGGCCAGCGACAAGAGCAACGGACTGGTTGCGACGGCCCAGCCGACGGCGACGACGGGAGCGATGACGAGGCCAGCCACGGGAATGAGCAGAGCGGGGACCGCCAGGGGCAGCCCCAACAGCGGCACGAACGCCAGCACGGCCGGCCATGGGTACCACTCGGACGCCGGTATCGAGACGGCCATGCGCTCGAAGCCCTCCTTTTCCGCGCTGATGCGGAGCTGGTCGCCCATGTAGACCACCCGCTCGATGCGTACCGGCCCGGGCCCCACCTCCTCGCCGTCAACGGTGATGGTGGCGCCGATGGGCGCGGACTCGATGGTGACGGCGTGGGCGCATGAGACGCTCCCCGCACCCAGGGCGATCACAGCAATCAGGCGCAGCCAAGCGTCCACACCGAGGTGATATCGCGCTCTTCGTGCCGCCGCACGTTTCTTCGCCCGCACTCGGGCTCGGCGCAGACTGTGAACGCCCCCACTTGCCGCATGCGACGGCGTCGGCGACGACCCTTCCATGACCGTCGCCAATCTGATCACCGACCTCCAGCATTCCCTGCAAGACTTGTCGTCGCGCCTCGATGCCCTGGAAGGTCCCCTCGACATCGCGGACAAGACCCTGCGCATCGCCGATTTCGACGACAAGATGTCTGCGCCGGACTTCTGGAACGACGCTGCCAAGGCCACCGCCGTACAGCGTGAGCGCACCAGCCTCGACAACGAGGTCAAGGTTTTCACCAACGCGCGGACCGTGGTCAGCGACAGTCTCGAGCTGCTCGAGATGGCCGGCGACGACGCCAGCGTCGTCAACGACATCGACGCCGACGTGAAGAAGGTCGATACCGCGGTCAGGCGGCTTGAGCTGGCGCGCATGCTCGGTGGCGAGACGGACAAGAACAACGCGTTTGTGACGTTGTCGGTAGGCCAGGGTGGCGCCGACGCCCAGGAATTCACCGAGATGCTGCTGCGCATGTATACGCGCTACGCCGAAAAGCAGGGTTTTACTGCTGAGTTGCAGGATATCGAGGCTGCCGAGCCATCTGGCATCAAAAGCGCGACTTTGCATGTCAAAGGCGAGTATGCATTCGGATTTCTCAAGGCCGAGATCGGGGTGCATCGCCTGGTGCGCATGTCGCCGTTTTCCGGCAAGCGTGAGACCAGCTTCGTCGGCGTGTGGGTCATCCCCGAGATCGACGATACCATCCACATCGACATCAATCCCGCTGACATCGAATGGAAGACCATGCGTTCGGGCGGCGCGGGTGGTCAGCACGTCAACAAGACCGAGTCAGCCGTTCAACTTCATCACATTCCAAGCAACATCATTATTCGATGCGAGCAGGAGCGGAGTCAGATTCAGAACCGCTTGCATGCGCTGACGATGTTGCGGTCGCGCTTGTTCGATATGGAAATCAAACGCCGCCTTGCCGAGAAGGACAAGGCCGAGGCCCTCAAGATGGAGGCCACGTTCGGCAGCCAAATCCGCAACTATGTCCTCGCGCCCTACCAGGTCTGCAAAGACCTGAGGTCGGGACACGAGACCAGCCAGGTCAACGCGGTCCTTGACGGCGAGATTCAGGGTTTCATGGAAGCCTACTTGCTCTTCGCAGACGCCGAGCGCCGTGCGGCCCAGAAGCCCTGAACGGCTCCGGGGCATGGCTGCTTGACGACCGGACTCAGCCCTGGGAGGCGCGAATTTCTTCGAGGCGCTGCTTCAGTTCCAGGGCCGAAGGCAGAGGGTCGTCGAGTTCAAAGACGTCGGGACGGGCTCGCCACAGGTCCCGCAGTTCGAGGAGTTCGCGCAGGCCTGCGGCGCGGCGACGGATGACGCCGCGACCCTCCACGCGTGAAAGCAGACGTCCAAGTCGTTGGGCGAGAACCTCGAGGTCGCCCACGACCCAGCGCCACACGACCCCGGGTCGGCTGATGTGCCCGGGTTCTACGTCGTCACCGCGGGCCAACCGGGTCACAAGCCATGGGACGTTCACTCCTGCATGCATGGCGAGAGCCAGCGAGCCCCACAGGCGTGGGATGACGTTGACGAGCCGAACCGCACCGTCGTCACCACGGGTGAACTCAACCAGACATGGGCCATTGAACTTCAGGCCTTTGAGTATGGCGCGACCTGCACTGCGGATGGCGTCATCGACGGGAATGGTGCGGGCAAAGGTTGAGACCCCTGACAGGTCCCCACGTTCTCGCAGACGCTCCTGAAACACCTCGGCGATGACCTGCCCATCGCGACAAACGGCCCCGTAGCCGAGGTAGTCGCCTGGAGGGCGAAGCTCGATGAGGCACCCACCATCGACGAGGTCTTCGCGATCGTACAGCAGTCGTCGCATGCCACCCACGCTCTCAACCGGGATGGCGGTGGCGACGCGCCGGGTGCCGTCTTCGCGCTCCACTGATGGCACCATGGGGCGCACCAGGGCCCACAGGCGACCATCGGCACCAGCCACCTGCTGCTGAAGGCGAAGGACAACGGGTTCGACATCCTTGGGGCTGTCGATGCGCCATGTGGGGACGGCCGCTACGCCAAGTGTGCGGGCTCGGTCCCGCAGCGCTGAGCGGTCGAGAGACAGTACGACAGCCTCATGGGGCGGCAAAAAGGCCTGAGCATTCGCGGAGAGCCCCGAGCGCCAACGCGACAGGGCCCACAGGGCTGCGTCGGTGGCGGCCAGAGCCCCGTCGGCGTGACGGCCAGAGAGTTCGTCGGCGACCGCTGCTGCGAAGCGTTTGGCCTCGCTGGCGGCGTCGGGCAGCAGGAGCGTGGTGGTGGCGTAGCGCGACCACATGGCCAGCGCCGGCCGCTGCGGAGCGGCCACGGCGACAGCGACGCCCGCGCGCCCGAGGCCTCGGACAGCAGCGAGGCCAGCGCGAGTATGTCCACAGGTGACAAGGACGGTCATGGCTGAGTCTGCCTCATGGATCGATTGCGAGGTGCAGTTCGTAGCCGCCGCGAGCATTGGGAGGATCTTGGGGTCCGCAGCCATCGACGACGGCGAACCACACGCCGTCACCAGCACCATTGCCTCGCAGCGTCGGCGTGACCAACGAACAGCGAATCGTCCCCTCGCTGACGTCGTCGTTGCAGGAACCGTCGACCGGTGGTCCGAGGCAAGCGCCGTCCCTGACCTCGAGCACGCTGTCGAAGAATGTGTTGTCGCGGCCTGGTGCCACGGTGCCTTCAGCCACGCCCGGACCACAGGTGGTGAGTTCGGCCACGTGAGCGCCGGGGCAGGTGGCGAAGTACCACAGTTCGTCGCGGCCGCCGGCGGGACATGTGCCCAGGCAGCTGGGCACCTGCTCGTCGCGCGCGCTGCCCGTATCGACGTCACCGACGACAGCGGCGGTGGTGACGCCAGCGTCGGCCAGCAGCCGGGCGGTGTTGCAGCCTGCGTGGTGGAGCTTCAGCTGCACAAGCCCACCGTCGCCTGCGTTCTTGGCCTTGATGACGGCAGTATACGCGCCACCGGTCATGTGGCGCAGCAGGTGGGCGCCACCGGCGCCGTCCTGGTCGACGCAGCCGTCGTCGGCGCACATGACCTCGGTTTGTGGAGTGCAGTCGGTGTCGGTGAAAATGGACAGCGTGGTGTCAATCGAACTGCCGTACGTCGACAAATAGACGATGCCGTCCGAGGCGACGTTGAAGTGGACGACGAATTCGCCGCCATCGCCGCCGCACGATGGCGATGATGACGACGGATCGGAGGCGGCGATGACGCCGGTCACGAGCCCATTGCCGTCGACAGAGAAACCATTGTCGCAGGTGTCGGCGGTCGTGACGGGCGCGCAACCATCGTCAACCGCGCCGTTGCAGTCGTCGTCCGCGCCGTTGTGGCAGACCTCGCCAGCGGGGTCGGGGACGCAGGCGTTGGGGTCATCGGGGATGGTCACCGCGACGCGGGCGACGTTGTTCATGAGGTTGATCTCGTCAAAAATGTGCTGCGGGTTGACGTGGACCTCGAGCACGTACTCGCCGCCTGGCACATCGGTGATGTCGATCCACTGGCAGTCCAGGTGGCTGCCGTAGGTGTCGGCCCAGCCCTTGGAGATGCCCTGCGGGCGCGAGCCGTCGTCGGAGCAGAAAAACTGCCCCGTCCGGCGGGCCGTGTCGTCGCGACGCTCCAAATCAATCAAGCAAAAGGCCTGCTTGTGGCCGCGGGAGACGACGGTGCCATCGGCGGCGAGCAGGCGGTAGTCGGCGTATTGGTCGAAGTGGTAGTGGCCATGGCAGTCCGAGAACGAAAAGAGTTCTGGCCTCTCGACGGGACGCCCCATGACGAGGTCGGCGTTGCCTTCGTTGGGCGTCGTCGTGTCAAAGCGCAGCAGGCGGCGGTCGCCGGGGGCGTCGACGCAACCCTCGACAATCGCGCACGACGCCGGGGCAAAGGTGCGCTCCTGGACCTCGGTGGAGCGTCGGAGTCGTTCTTCGTCGACAAACAAGTCGGGGAGCTGACAGCCGCCGTTGTTGAGGTCGCACACGACGCCAGCGGGGCAGCAGGCGCCGTCGCAGACCGACGCGGTGTCGGCGCAGTCCAGGCCGCGCACGATGACGACCTCGACCTCGGCCACGTCGTTGGTGACATCGTCGTCGTCGCCAAAGGCGCCGGACTGGATGGCGACCTGCAACACATAGTCACCCGGTACCAGGTCGCTGACGTCCAGCACGCTGCTGGCACTGGCGACAGGCTCCACGGTGTTGCCTGCCGTCGGCATGGCAAAAGGCGTCACGTCGAGCGACCGCTCCAAGACGACCGCGCCGTCGGGGGCCA
>CAJBHN010000240.1 GCA_903952805.1 uncultured Myxococcales bacterium
CGGGACGTCGTCGGGCCCCGCCGCCGTCGTCACCGAAGCCCTGGCGTCTCCGCTGCGCGGTGCCTCGCTGTCGGGGTGGTTGCCGTTTTCCCAGGGGGGCCAGGCCCCGTGGACGGCGGAGCGCTCGACGGCCCGGGTCCGCGCCGCCATCGGCGCCTTCGGCTCCATCGCCGTCAACGGCTCGGTCGTCGTCGTCGTGCGCAGCACCAGCAGCCGCGACGCCGTCTACGACGAAGCAGAGACCATGCCCTGTGAGCGGCTGCGCTCCAGCCTGCAGCTGCCCTCATGCCCGACGCGCATCGACACCCACGACGACCGCGTGGTGTTCGTCGGCGTCGGCGCCGGCCATGGCCTCGGCCTCAACGTCGAGAGGGCCCGCACCCTCAGCGCCGCTGGCGCCAGCGCCGACGCCATCCTCGACGACGCCTGGCCCCGCTGACTGGTCACGTCGTGGTCGCTTCGTGGTCGCTGTCGTCGTGCTCAGCGCACGTCGGCCGCATCGACGAAGATGGCGCCTTCGGCATTGGCGGCGGCGCAGACGTCGGCGCACCGATGGGGAGCATCGAGGCAGGCCGCCTCGACGAAGATCCGGCCGCTGCCATTGACGGCCTCGCCAGCGCCGGCCGCGCAGGCGCTCTCTTCGGCCGAGGCGACGCCGTTGGTGGTGGCGGCGTCGTCGGGCAGGCAGTTGTCGTCGAGAAAGCCGGTGCCTTCGCCGTCCACGCGGGTGTCGGCCAGGCACGTGCAGCAGTCGGCAACCTCGGCCAACGTCAGGTCGGGCACGCAGTCGGCGCCGCCGAGGCCACTGAGCAGCAGCGCCTGCGCCGCACCGATGAACCACCGACGCATCAGCCGCCACCCGGCAGGCCGCAGACGGTGAGGTCGGCGTCGTTGCCCGGCCGGCGATTGGCGATGAGCTGCTTCAACGAGCCGTAGCCCCGACGACCGAGCAGCGCTTGCTGCTCGAGCCCCGACTGCACGTTGTGGTGCCAGTAGCCCCGTTGCTTTTCAAAACCCGACTTGATGCCCGACAAGGACTGAATGACGACGGAGTCGGCGTCGAAGGGCAAGGCCCGGACGTTGGCCTTGTACTGCGCGGTATGGGGCCAACACTCCGGCGCATTGGAGGGGTAGTAGATGCGCACCGTGACGCCCATATCCCTGGCGGCGGCACCAATGCCTTGCATGGTTTTCTTGGCGAGCATGTCGCCTTTCATGATATGCACACGGCCCTGCTGATAGAGCAGCCGAATGTAGTTGTAGGCCTCGTCGGTCGCCAGCCAGCCGTAGGTCGGATCTTCAGCGTTGTCGCCGACAGTGACGGCGGCTTTTCGCAGGGGCGCGTCCGGCGCCGATGTGGGAGACTTGACCAGATCGGGAATGCTGACCCTGCTCTGCATTTGGTTTTTATAGTACACATAAAGGCTGGCACTGGCGACGGTATAGATCTCGCGATAGGAGGCGGCCTCGGCCTCGGCCTGTCCCTGATAGCTTTCCGACAAGAGGTCCAGCACGGCGTCTTTGGACCGGGGCTCGAAGTGGGCGAGGAACTCATCGCGGGTGGGGCTGTCGATGATGACGGCCCGCAGCACATGGTGCAGGCGCACGACGGTGGGGTCGTAGTCAAACAGCCACACCCACTCGCTGCGGGCGTGGGCCACGAAGCTGTAGTTCTGGTCGATGCCGACGCCGGCGTAGCCACCGCCGAGGTTCTCGATGAAGGGCCGCCACAAATGCTGCCGGGGCTCGTTGGACCGAATGTAGTGGTTCGGGTCGCGGCAATCGACGAAGGACCGGCCCTTCTTCTCGCAGATCTGCTTCTGCAGTTCGTCCTCGTCGATGCGGCCGAAGCGGGCCAACTGCGCCGCGGTCGGTGGCGTCGGCAGTGGCGGCTGCGCCCTGGGCTTCGACACCTGCCGCGGTGGCCAGGTCGTCAACGTCGTCGTCGACGTCGCACAACGCACGCCGTGCCGACCAGTCGCAGCGACGGCGCCCGGCCGGGCTGAGGCCGCCACGTCGCTGGCTGCCGACAGGTACGAGCCGCCCTTGACCACGCGCATGGGGCCCTGGCCGGGGCAGGGGTTGGCGCCGTCGCAGGGGCCGAGGGGGTCGATGCCACCACAGCGAGGGCCGCACAGTCCGGCGCTTGGCGTGTGCCAGGTGCCCGTCCATTCAGCGACGTTGCCGGCCATGCCCTTGAGGCCATAGGCGTAGGCAGGGAGCCCGCTGACGGCGCTTGGGGCCTTGGCGCAGCCACGCGACGACGCGCGCTCGCAGGTGGGGGCGTCATTGCCCCACGGGTGCAGCACGCCGTTGGGGCCGCGGGCCGCCTTTTCCCACTCGAATTCCGTCGGCAGCCGCTTGCCGGCCCAGCCGCAGTAGCTGGTGGCATCCTTCCAAGCGAGTTGCACGGGCAGGTCGGTGGCGACGTCGGCCTTGATGGGGAGCAGGGCCTTGCAGCCTTTGGCGTCGACGCAGCGCTGGTAGTCGGCGCGGCTGACCTCGGTGGTATCGATGTAGAAGGTCGACAGCGTCACAACCCGCTTGGGGCGGGCGGCCTTGTCGTCGTCGTCGCCCAGGATGGCGGGGCCGCCGGGCACGCAGGCCATGCCGGCCGGGGGCGTGAGGCACGCCGCCTGGCCCTCAGCAGGCGAGGTCAGCGATTGTGTCGGCAACGTCGTCCATGACTGCCGGGGGCCGCTGTCGTCGACGATGGGGGGCCTGATACCCGCGGCGGGTGCGGCGAAGGCAGAGGCGGCATAAGCGAGCACGACGGTGCCCAGGACGAGGCGGGATGACATGCAGGGTCGTTATCGCGCCGCCAGGTCGGAGGCGAGGGCCACGACGGATCCAGGCACGACAGGCGGCGTCGCCACCGCTAGCGTGGACGCGACATGACGAGCGCCATCCCTCCCCGTTCAGCTCCCGTTCCGGCGGCAGGTTCCACAGCAGGTTCCACGGCAGGTTCCACGGCGGGTTCCACGGCAGGTTCCACGGCGGGGCCGTCGTCCACGCCCGACCCGACGCCCACCCTGCGCCTCGACCATTTCCTGAAACGCTCGCAGCTGGTCGGCTCCGGCGGCGGCGCCAAACAGGTGATTCAAGGCGGCGAGGTCCGCGTCAACGGTCAGCCCGAAACCCGGCGCAAGCGCAAGCTCAGAGCAGGTGACGTCGTCGATTTCGACGGTCGCTCCCAGACCGTCGGCCCCATCACCGTCGCCGACAGCGCCGACAGCGCCGACAGCGCCGACTGAAGAACCGGGCTCAGATGCGGGCGTCGGGATTCAACTCAATGACCGTCCAGGCATCGCCGCCGTCGTCGATGCCGCCGGCGCCGTGCCTGGCGACATAGCGGGACTGGCCCAGGTACTGCCGGACCGACTTCTTGAGCGAGCCGCCGCCGTGGCCATGCAACACGTAGCCTGTGTGGCGGCCCTGGCGCAGCAGCTTGTCGAGGAACGCCTCGAGCAGCTCGATGGCCTCTTCGGCCCTCTGCCCGCGGACATCCAATGATGTGTCGCTGGTGCGGGGGTCGGGACCGGCTGGCGTTGCTGCCGACGACGACGACGACGACGACGACGACAGGGCGCTGCGGCTGCCGCCGGATTTCTTGCGCAGTTTTTCTTCTTGCTTGCTCTCGGCCACCGTGGCCGCGGCGCGGATTTGACTCCGGTGGGCGCGGGTGCGGACGGCACCGCGGGCCAGGCTGACCTCGTCACCGTCGACGCCCTCGACGACCAGGCGCACGCCGGGCATCGATGCCAGTTCGACGGTGTCGCCGACGTTGACCCGGTGCGGTGCCAACAACGACGACGACAGCTCATGCTTGTCCTGTTGCTGCAGCAGGTCGGCACGCAGCTCGTCGTCGAGCTTTTTCAGGCTCTGGCTGGCCTGGTTCAAGACCCGGCTGTCTTTGGTCTGGCTCTGGGCGATGGCCTGCTTGACGGTTTGGCGGGCGGCGTTGAGCTCGTCGAGGAAGGCGCGTTTGCCCTCCTGGCGCAGGCGCGAACGCTCGGCGTCGATCTCGACGAGCTTTTTCTCCAGGCGGGCCGTCTCCGCAGCGAAGCGGGACCGTTCGGCCTCGGCGTCATGGACGCGGCCGGCGAGGCTCTGGCGTTGCTCAGCCAGCGATCGCAGCAACGCGTGCAGCTCTTTTTGTTCGGGAGCAAGCAGCGCGAGGGCGCGCTCGATGGTTGCCTCCTTCATGCCAAAACGACGGGCGGCGTCGAAAGCGTTGGAAGTCCCGACCTCGTCGAGCACGAGTACAAAGGTGGGGCGGCCGTCGCGGTCGGTGGTCACGCAGGCATTGCGGAAGCGACGACCGCCAGCGTGGGGCGACTCCGCCTCGGCGAGGGCGAGGGCCTTGAGGCGATCGTAGTGGGTGGTGACCACGACCGAGACGGGGCGGTCGCTGCCGACGAGGTCTTCCAGCACGGCCTGCGCGAGCGCTGCGCCCTGGGACGGGTCGGTGCCGCTCATCAACTCGTCAAGCAGCACCAGGGCGGGGCCGCGGGCGACGTCGGCGTCGACGTCGTCGATGATGCTCTTGATGCCCGCGAGGTGCCCCGAGAAGCTCGAGAAGCCTCCCTGCAGGTTTTGCTCGTCGCCAATGCTGACGCTGACGCCGGCGAAGGCCGGGATGACCGAGCCCTGCTCGACGGGGACGGGAATGCCGGCCCGCGCCAGCAGGCAGATGAGGCCGGTGGTCTTCAACGCGACGGTCTTGCCGCCGGCGTTGGGTCCCGAGATGACCAGACAGCGCGCGCCGTCGAGGCGCAGGTCGTTGGGCGTGACCTTGCTGCCGGGCCGGCCCGCAGCGATGGCGGTGGTGCGCAACCAGGCCAACAGCGGATGGCGGGCGCCGCGCAACGAGACGATGGGGGCACGGCGGGTGCCGCCGACACCGATGACCTGCACCACGTCGACGTCGACGCCGTCGACGGCAGCGGCGAAGGCGCCGCGGGCGAAGGCGGCTTCAATGACGCCGGCGATGCGCAGGTCGGCGGCGAGGCGCTCCTGCAGCTCGGCAATCTCCTCGGACATCTCAGCGAGGATGCGCTGCTCTTCTTCAATGACCTCGGCCCGCGCAATCTTGATCCGGTTGC
>CAJBHN010000241.1 GCA_903952805.1 uncultured Myxococcales bacterium
AAGAACTGCAGCAAGAACTGCAGCAAGAACTGCAGCAAGAACTGCAGCAAGAACTGCAGGGGCTCGAGGCTCGCGCCATCGCTCTTGAGATCGAATTGGCCGCCGTCCACAGCCGCATCCTCGTGCTTCGCAGCACCCTTGAAGTCACCGGCAGCCAGACCGCCACCGCGCGCAGCGCCGTCAGGCCGACGGTGGGTTTGCCTCCTGCGACAGCGATGCCTGAACCACCGCGGGTGGGAGAGTCAGATGACGGCAGCACCGAGGGGTTCTCAGCGCCAGAGCCAGACATCGATGTCCGTGATGTGAGAGGCGCGGAACAAAACAGCCTGCTCGATGAACTGCAAAGCGACGACGACAACGGCAGTGACTTCAGCGATGTTGACGGCCACAACGTGGGGACCAACGACCACATCCCGATGGCGAGCGATGCCATCAACGACGAGGCCAGCGGCGAAGAACCCGACGATATCGGTTTTGCCGATGCCATTGAGGACGTCGGCAGCCCCGCACACGACGAAGAACTCGTCTCGCTCGCAGCGCTGCAGGGTGCTCTGAAAGAGATGGGGGTCGACCTCAATGAAGTCGGCGAAACCCAGGTCGCAGCCTCGATAATGCCCTTTCAGCTCAACGACGACGGGGGCGACGTCTTTGGCAGCGGCAGCGACAATCTGTCCTCGCAACTCTCCGAGCGCGCGGTCGAGATGTCGAAAGAAGCCACCCGGGTTCGCGTGTCGCGCCCGTCGTCCATCGCGCTGGTCGTCGAGGACGAGAGGGCTCGCGTGCGCCTGCGCAAACACCTGGTCGATCGCTTTTCGGAGCTGCTGGAGGCCGACGACGCGAACGCAGCCTTGCACCTTGATGGTATCGACGACGTCGACGCCATTGTCTTTGTCCGTCCCCGGCACGATGACGCCTGCGCGCAGGGTTTCAGCCGGCTGGGAGGGCTGCCGCATCGACCAAGGGTGCTGGTCATCAGCCAAGACGACGCCTTCGACGACGTGGTCGCCGTTGACCTCCGCTTGCCGTTGGCGCAGCGAGCCAGTGAAGTGGCGCAGCAGATCCTCGACGGCTTGGAGCGCCTTGGTCTGCAACTGTCGCCGATTGCCTGAATGTCGTCGCCATCGACGCTTGCCACGGGTCCCGTGACGGTCACAGCGACCGTGCCCGGCGACAAGTCCATCGCCATCCGCGCGCTGCTGCTGGCGCTGCTCGCCGATGGTCCATCGCGCATCAACAACGTCCCCGACAGCCGCATCAGTGACGTCACCATCCGCGCCCTGCGCACCCTGGGTGCAGACGTCGCCGTCACCCGCGTTGCTCCTGGACGTGCCGTTGACTCAGGCAGCCTCACCGTCGTCGTCGTGCCGCCAGCGAGGCTGGCCCAGCAGACGACCATCGACTGCGGCGGCAGCGCCACCCTCGTGCGCCTGCTGATGGGGCTGCTGGCGGGCGCCAGCGTCGACGCCACCCTGGTGGGGTCGAGCATGCTGTCGCGCCGACCCATGGGCCGGGTCAGTGAACCGCTGCGACAGCTGTTCGGTCGCCACGTCGTCGTCACCACCGATGGCCACCTGCCGGTCCGGCTGCACAGCGGTGCAGGCCCCCAGCCCGACTGCGTCATCACCCCCGGTGACAGCGCCCAGGTGCGCGCGGCCATCATGCTGGCCGCCGTCGCTGCCGCCGTCCCGGTGACCCTGTGGTCGGCCCATCCCGGTCGACGCCACACCGAGCAACTGCTCGCCCGGCTCGGCTGCGGCGTGATCGATGACGACGTCGACGCCGACAGCGGTCGCGCCCGCCGCACCCGGCTGCATCCCGTGCCTGTCGTCGGCTTTTCGTACACGGTGCCGGCCGACCCCTCGGCCGCCGCCTTCCTGCAAGCGCTGTCGACGACGGGGCGCACCGGGGCGGCGCTGCGCATCGAGCACCTCGTCATCGATGCGGAGCGTCGCGGCTTCATCGATGTGATGGCCCGCATGGGAGCCCGCGTTGACATCGACAACGTGATTGCTGCCCACGGCCTGCGCACGGCGACGGTGACGACTGGCCCGGGCCTGCTGGCTGGCGTCGACGTGTCGGCGCGGGAAGTCCCCGACCTTGTCGACGAAGTCCCCATCCTGGCGGCGCTGTGCACCCGGGGGATGGCGCCGTCGACGTTGCGGGGGCTGGCGGAACTGCGGGTCAAGGAGAGCGACCGCCTGGCCCGCATCATCGATCTGCTGCAGGCCTTTGGGGCCAACGCCGCGATGATCGACGACGACAGCCTGCGGGTCACGCCCGGGCCCGCCCGGCGGCCCGAGCGGATCATCCAGACCGATCACGACCACCGCATCGCCATGACCGCCGCCGTGTTGGCCGCCATGCAGCAGGACGGCGACGACGTCAGCGAGGCCGTCGTGCTCGACGATCCCGACTGCGCCGATGAGAGCTGGCCGGGCTTTGTGGCCCAGTTGGCGGCGGTCAGGGCCGCCCTCATGGACCCGCCGACGTCGCAACGGTAGACCTCCGCCGTGCACCGACTGCGATTCCTCACCGCCGGCGAGAGCCATGGCCCCATGTTGACGGGCATCCTCGACGGCGCCCCCGCTGGCCTCGCTCTCGACCAGCGAGCCATGGCCCACCAGCTGGCTCGTCGACGTCAAGGCTACGGGCGCAGCCCCCGCCAACTGCTGGAACAAGACGACCTCGAGATTGTCGGCGGCGTTCGCTTCGGCACCACCACTGGCGCCCCCATCGCGATGCTGCTCAAAAACGCCGAGGCCGCCCGCTGGGCCGAGGTGCTGTCGGTGTGGCCTCCCCACGCCGACATGCCCGCCGTCGCCAAGAAGACCGTGCCACGCCCCGGCCACGCCGACCTTGCGGGCATGATCAAGTACGACCTCGACGACGTTCGCGATGTGCTGGAGCGGGCCTCGGCACGAGAGACGGCCATGCGCGTCGCCCTGTCGACGGTGGCGCGCGCCTTGTTGTCGGCCTGCGGCATCGCCGTCGGCAGCGACGTCATCGCCATCGCCGACGTGGCCGATGGCGGCGCGGGCGAAGGCGGCATCATCGCTGATGTCGACGACGTCGAAGCCGCCTGCCTCCGCGCCGACGCTTCCCCCGTGCGCTGCCTGGACGACGTTCTTGGGGCCCGGATGGTCGCTCGTATCGACGACGCGAAGCGGAGCGGCGACACCCTCGGCGGGCGCTTTGTGGTCCGCGCCAGCGGGCTGCCCGTGGGCCTGGGCAGCCACACCCAATGGGACCGACGGCTGTCGGCGCGGCTGTCGATGGCGGTGTCATCGATCCAGGCCATCAAGGCCGTCGAGGTCGGCGTGGGCGTCCGCGCCGGCACCCTGCCGGGCCGACAGGCCCACGACAGCTTCGTGGTCGACGATCACGGTCCCCATCGCAGCAGCAATCGCGCCGGTGGCCTCGAGGGAGGCATGAGCACCGGCGAGGAGCTGCGGCTGGTGGCGACGATGAAGCCGTTTTCGACGATCCCCGGCGGCCTGCCCTCCTTCGACATCGGCACCGGCGTCGCCGATCGTGGCCTGGTGGAGCGCTCCGATGTCTGCGCCGTCCCCGCCGCCGCCGTCGTCGCCGAAGCCATGGTCTGCCTCACCCTCGCCGACGCCCTGCTGACCGACCTCGGCGGCGACTCCATGGGCCAGCTGCTGGAGCACCTCGCGGGTCGGCGGGCCCGCGCCGCGGCCATGATGCGCGGTGACGCGCGGTGACGACGAAGCCGCTGGTGCCGCTGGTGCCCCCCATCGTGCTGCTGGGTCCGCCGGGCAGCGGCAAGACCACCGTGGGCCGGGCGCTGGCCCGTCGCCTGGGCTTCACCTTCATCGACCTGGACGACAGGGCCGGCGCCGACCGCTTCGTCGTCGACGGCGAGCTGCGCTTTCGCCTGCGCGAGCACCTGGCCCTGCGTGCTTGCCTCGACGAAGGCGCCGTCGTCATCGCCGCCGGTGCCGGCGTCGTTGACGTCGACGAAAACCATCCCCTGCTGCAGCGGGGCCTGGGCCTGCACCTGCACGCCGACGCCGACGTCTGCCTGAGGCGCCTGCAGCACAGCGACCGCCCCTGGTTGCCCGCCGCCGAGCCTGGCTCGTGGCCCTCCCGCTATGCCGCCCGCGAGGCCGGCCGCCCCCAGCGACGCCTGGCTCTCGCTGGCGCAGCCGTCGACAGCGCCGGCGACGTCGATGATGTCGTTGATGCGCTGCTGGGCTCTCTGCGCCGCTGGCGCCTGCCGACCCGTCTCGCCACCGACATCCATGACACCGTCGCCATCGACGACGACGTCTGCCGCGCACCTGACAACGGCCGCGCGTTCGTCATCGCCGACGCCCGCATCGCCGACCGCCTGCCTCGCACGGACCTGGTCTTGCGCCTGGGCGCCGCCGACAAGCGCCTGAGCACCGTCGAGGGGATTCTGTCGGTGTTGGTGCGTGCGGGTGTGCGTCGCACCGACCTCGTCGTCGCTGTAGGTGGAGGTATGTTGCTCGACGTGGTGGGGCTGGCCGCTGCCCTCCATCACCGGGGCACGCCGTGGCGGGCGGTGCCGACGACGTTGTTGGCGATGGTCGACGCTGGCGTGGGCGGCAAGACCGCCGTTGATGTGCTGCATCGGATCACCGACGACGACCGCGTCGACCCTGCTGGCGCGGTCATGGCCCTCACCCGCAATGCCGCCGGCGTCATCCACCCTCCCCATAGCGCCATGGTGTGGACCGGCTTTTTGCGCAGCCACGACGACGACATGCTGCGCCACGGCCGTGCCGAGATGCTGAAGCACGCGCTGTTGTGGGGGGCCGGCGCGGTCGACGGCGAGCTCGAAGACGCGATCGGCACCGACGCTACCAGCATCGCCCGCAGCCGGGGCTATAAGGCCGCCGTCGTCGCCAGCGACCTGCCTGAACGGCATCTGCGCCACGCGCTGAACCTGGGCCACACCGTCGGCCACGCCCTTGAGAGCGTGCTGGGTGTGCCCCACGGCGATGCCGTGCTGCATGGCCTGCGGGCGGCGTTGCGGCTGTCGGTCGACGTCGCGGGACTGGACAAGGCCGTGGCCAGCCGCGCCGGCGCGGTCATCGAGGCCCTGGCGCCTCCCTCTCTGCCTCCGCTGGGCGAAGAGCTGCTGGACAACGTCGTCAGCGCCTGTCGTCGCGACAAGAAGGGCGCCCGCTTCGTGCTGCTGCAGGCTCCCGGCGCCCCGGTCTTTGGCGTCGTCGACGACGATGCGCTGCGGTCGTCACTGCATGGCCTCATCGCGCCGTGACGCGGGTCATGGCGCGTCACGGCAATGGCGCCGGGGCGTTGGTGCGGCGTTGGTGCGGCGTCGTCCGGGCTCGGCTATGGTCCCGTCGTCTTCCTTGCTTGAGGTTCCCCGATGCTGCGTCCCCGTCGCCTGCTGCCCTTGACCGCCGTCGTTGGCCTGTCGTTCTTGCCGGGCTGCCCCGAGCTCATCGGGCTGCTGTGTGACTTCGAGACCGACGAGACCTGCATCGACTCCACCCGGGCCCAGATCCGCGGCAACGTCCGCGTCCCCGAGGCCAGCAACGCCTCGACCTCCCTCACGGCCCGCGCCGGCCTCAACGACGCCGACCTCCCGGCCCTCAAAGACATCGCCCGCCAGATGCTGGCGGTGAAGGTCGACGGCAGCGGCGCTCCCGTCGGCAACACCGGCGCCACCGTCGACGTTGATGGCCGCCAGCGTGTGCCGAAGGCCGGCCCGTGGAAGAGCGGCGAGGTCACAAAGCATCCCGGGGAGCGTTGGCGTGAGGGCGAGATCATCGTCCGCGCCCACGAGGCCATTCGCGGCAAGAAGGCTCAAACCGCCCGGGCCCTCGAGGCATTTTTGGGCCCTGACTACCGCGTGAACATCCGCTTGTGCGGCACGGAATTCCGCTGCCTCGTCGACGTCACCACCGTCGACGGCAAAAAGACCGACCTGCAGACCACCGCGCGACTGGCGGGCAAGCTCGCCCAGCTGCCGAGCCTCAACTACGCCGAGAAGAACCTGATCCTCGACAAGAGCGCCGTGTTCCCGTCCGACGAGTTCTTCACCTTCCAGTGGCACTACGCGGCCATCGACGTCCCCGCCGCCTGGGACGTCACCGTCGGCAGCCCCGACGTCGTCGCTGCCGTCATCGACACCGGCATCCTGGTTGATCACCCAGATCTTGCCTCCCGCATCGTCGGCGGCGCCGACCTCATCGACGACCCGGGCACGGCCAACGACGGCGACGGCCGCGACGACGACGGCGACGACGCCGGCGACAACTCCTGCGGCGCCGGCTGCCACAGCCACCACGGCTCCCACTGTGCGGGCACCATGGGTGCCGCTACCGACAATGGCCTGATGGTCTCGGGCATCACCTGGGCCGGCGGCCTGCTGGCGGTGCGGGTGCTCGGCGACGGCGGCGGCAGCCTGGCCGACATCGCCGACGGCATCGAGTGGGCGGTGGGCAACCCCGTCGACGGCGTCACCACCAACAGCCGCCCCGCCGACGTCCTCAACATGTCCCTCGGTGGCGCCGGTGAGTCCGCCGCGATGAATGAGGCCATCCAGGACGCCGTCGACAGCGGCGCCATCGTGTTGGTGGCCGCCGGCAACGACAACCGCGACGCCGCCGACTTCACCCCGGCCAACGCCCCCGGGGCCATCACGGTCAGCGCGGTCGGCTACAACTTCGGTGCCACCCCCGAGCGGGCCAGCTACTCCAACTTCGGCTCCCTCGTCGACGTCGCCGCCCCCGGTGGCGAGCAGCGCGACGACAGCGACGGCGATGGCAACGGCGACGGCGTGTTGTCGACCATCGGCGACTTCGTCGGCTTCTACCAGGGCACCTCGATGGCCACGCCCCACGTCGCTGGCGTCGCCATGCTGATGAAGAGCCAGAACCCCAACCTCACGCAAGACGAGGCCAAGGCCATCCTGCAAGACACCGCCGACGCCGACATCGTCTGCCCCGAGGGCTGTGGCGCGGGTCAAATCAACGCCTTCGCCGCCGTGGTCGCCGCCGGTGGTGGCGCCGTCGACGGTCTGTCGGCCGCCAGCGTCCGCGTCGGCAAGGGCGTCACCACCGCCAGCATCGTCATCCGCAACTTCGGCGACGCCGCCGTCACCACCGACTTCTCCGTCGGCGGCTCCAACCGCGACGCCGTCACCATCGACCCCACGTCGGCCAATATCCCGGCCAAGGGCAAGGTGACCGTCACGGCCACCATCACCCGCAACGCCGACGCCGACGACAACGGCGCCGCCACCGTGCGCGCCACCGCCGGCGCCGTGACCGCCGAAGCCCGCGTCGATTGGACCGCCGACACCGCCGCCGTCGTGCAGGAAGTGCGGGTCATGCCCGTCCTCATTGCGGATGGTGGCTTCGACCCGGTGTTTGAGCGCCTTCAGACGACGACGTCACTTGATGGTTTTTCCTACAATCTCTTCAATCTTGCGCCTGGAACGTACTTGGTTTTTGGTGTTCTCGACGGCAACGACGACGACG
>CAJBHN010000242.1 GCA_903952805.1 uncultured Myxococcales bacterium
CATGTTCAGCCCAACGCCTTGAGAACATTCAAGGTCTCGACGACAGCGAGGGCGGCTTCGGCGCCCTTGTTGCCCATTTTGCTGCCAGCGCGCTCGATGGCCTGCTCAAGGCTTTCGACGGTGAGAACACCATTGCCGATCGGCACGCCCGTCTGCCACGACACCTGGGCGATCCCTTTTTGAACCTCGCCAGAGACGTGGGCGTAGTGGTCGGTGCCGCCGCGGATGACGCAGCCGACGGCCACGACGCCGAAGCCAACCTTGCCTTTCTTCTGCTGAATCACATGCTGGGCCACGAGGGGAATCTCCCACGCGCCCGGCACCCACACGACGGTGATGGTGCTGGCATCAGCGCCGTGTCGCACCAGCGCATCCTTGGCGCCGTCGACGAGTTTTTCGACGATGAAGCTGTTGAAGCGGCTGGCGATGATGACGGTCTCGAGGCCCGTGGCGACGAGGTTGCCTTCGATGATGCTGCTCATGTGTCGAATTCCATGCGGTCGGTGATTTCGATGCCGAAGCCCCGCAGGGCCCCAAGACGGAAGGGATTGTTGGTCAAGAGCCGCATGCGACGTACGCCGAGGGACCGCAGAATCTGGGCGCCGGTGCCGTAGTGGCGCACGACGGGAGACTGCCCACGAGGCGCGCGATCACGTTCCGGCAGCCCTTTGCCGGCGGCGCGAGACGCCGCGAGGTCCTTGAGCGCGTCGACAAAGCTGATGGGGCCCGGCGCCTTGGGCAAATACAGAATGACGCCGGCCTGCTCCCTGGCCACAGCCTTCATGGCCCCGTGCAGCATCAAGCCACCGCGATCAAGAATGCCGCCAAAGACGTCGGTGAGCGGGTCGCCGGAGTGGACGCGGACGGCGGGGGCGGGGCCGCTGTCGTCGTCAGAGAGGCGAGCGAGGTCTTCGTCGCTGCCCTTGACGAGCGCAAGAGCCTCTTCGTGTTCAGCCCCTGGCGTCTTGACCAGCGAGCGAAAAGCGATGGCGCGGAAGGTGCCGTAGGGCGTGTCGACTTCGACCTCGGTGCTGCGCTCGATCAGGCTCTCGTGGCGCAGGCGCCAGGCGATGATGTCGGCCACCGACAACACCATGATGTCGAACTTCTCGGCAAACACGACCAACTCGGGCAGCCGGGCCATGGTGCCGTCGTCATTGAGGATCTCGCAGATGACGCCGGCAGGCTTCAGACCCGCCAAGCGAGCGAGATCGACGCTGCCTTCGGTCTGACCGGTGCGCACCAGCACCCCGCCAGGCTGCGCCCGCAGCGGGAAGATGTGGCCAGGACGAACCAGATCCTGCGGGCGAGTGGCGTCGGCGATGGCGACAGCGATCGTCTGGGCGCGATCAGCGGCCGAGATCCCCGTCGTGACGCCATGGCGCGCCTCGATCGAGACCGTGAAGGCCGTCGAGAAACTCGAGGTGTTCTTGTCGACCATCAGCGGCAGCTCAAGCTGCTGGAGCCGCTCGTCGGTGACCGTCAGGCAAATGAGGCCGCGCCCCTCTTTGGCCATGAAGTTGATGTGGGCGGCCGTGCAGCATTCGGCGGCCACCACGAGGTCGCCCTCGTTTTCGCGGTCTTCGTCGTCGACGAGAACCACGGCCTTGCCTGCCTTGAGCTCTTTCAGCGCGCGCTCGACGCGCAGCTCGGGCGTGACACCAAAGCGGTGCAGCAACGACACCTCTTCGTCTGGGGGCGGCGAGACCTGGGAGAGACGGACCGTCATGCTCGTCGTCGTAGGAGTCGACGTCTGCGCCGTCAACGCCACCGTCGTCGGCCGCGGTGGGCAGGCTGCGGGCGGGATGATTGACACTGGTGTCAATCACAGGGAAGCATGGCGCGATGCACGACCGACTCTTCGACGACGAACTTCGCGCGTTCCGCTCCGCCTTCAAGAAATTCATCGCCGCCGAAATTACGCCCCACCATGGCCGCTGGTCTGACGCGGGCGTCGTCGACCGCGAGGTCTTTGCCAGGGCCGGTGCCCAGGGCTTTTTGTGCATTCCGCAAGCGCCCGCCTTCGGCGGCAGCGGCCTCGACTTTCGCTACAGCGCCGTCGTCGCCGAGGAACTGGCGGCCGCTGGCTGCTCCGACGTGTTCTTCACCCTGCATTCAGACATCGTCGCGCCCTATATCGAGCACCACGGCAGCGAGACCTTGAAGGCCCGGTACCTGCCCGGGATGGCAGCGGGCACGTTGGTCGGCGCCATCGCCATGACCGAGCCCGGGACGGGCTCCGACCTGCAGGCCATCACCACCCGCGCCGTCGTCGACGGCGACCATTGGGTCATCAACGGCAGCAAGACCTTCATCTCCAACGGTCTGCTCTGCGATCTGTGCATCGTCGCGGTCAACACCGAGGGCGAGGGCCAGGGTTGGCAAAGCATGAGCCTGATGGTCGTCGAGGCCACCGACCCTGGCTTTGTGCGCGGCAAGAAACTCCACAAGCTGGGGCTGCCCGCCCAAGACACGACGGAACTGCATTTCGAGGACTGTCGTATTCCCATGCACCGCATCCTCGGCGAGCGGGGCCAGGGCTTCGTCTACCTGATGCAGGAATTGGCCCGGGAGCGCCTTGTCGTGGCCGTCGGCTGCGTCGCCGGCGCCCGTGCCGCCCTCGACATGACGGTGACCTACGTCAAGGACCGCCAGGCCTTCGGCAAGCCTCTGTCCAAGCAGCAAAACACCCGCTTCAAAGTCGCCGAAATGGCGACGGAGGTGGCCATGGGCGAGACCTTCGTCGACCGCTGCATTGAGGAGCTCAATGCGGGCTCATTGACCGCTGATCGCGCATCGATGGCCAAATGGTGGACCAGCGAAATGCTCGGCCGCGTCGTCGACGAATGCCTGCAACTCCACGGCGGCTACGGCTACATGTACGAGTACCCCATCGCCCGGGCCTGGCTCGATGCCCGCGTGCAACGCATTTACGCGGGCACCACGGAAATCATGAAAGAGATCGTCGCCCGCAGCATCCTGTAATCCCGAATGATCATTGAATACTGACCACGTCCAACAAAAGGGCGCGAAGCGCCTCACGAGCGGAGTGAGTGGGAACCACGCCGCCCCGGGGCCCGAAGGGTTCCCCTGTGGGCGAGGGGCAAGGTACATCCCAGAGCTCTTTGGGCGAGCCCACTCCGTGGGCGAAGATCAAAGAGATCTCGGGATAACGCCCTGCCCCGGGGTTGCTCAGGGAGCGACGTCAAAGATGGCGTCGCAGTTGACGTCATCCGACATGACGACGTCGATGCTCGGCGAGAGGCTGTCGCTGCAGAAATCCCAGCCCGCAAATACCGACCCCGGGTCGGCGGTCGCCACCAGCGTCTCCACCTCGTCGACGAAATAGCCGCCGACGCAATCGCCCGGACAATCAACCCGCTTGATGCCGTCGTCGCTGAGGCTGGCGGCGAGCGTGCCACGGACGCGGCCGGTGCCACGACCCGTTGCCACGACCACCTGCAGCGTGTGCACCAGACGCAGCTCAGCGACGCAACGCCAGTCGATGCCGACACCGTCGACGACGGTTGGCAGGGTCAGGCGGGCGCTGCCACCTTCGAGCCCATCGGCGCTGACCGTTTCCTGCTCCGCGGCAGTACAGAAGGCGCGAATGAACTGGGCATCGCGTGATGGTTCGACGACGAGCACAACGCTGTCCTGGTCGTCAAAGCTGGCCTCGGCGCTGGCACAAAAGATATCGCAGGCAAGGCCACCGGGCACGCTGCTGATGGCCACCGGGCCGTCGCCGCGCTTCTCGATGCTGACGGTGGCCGTGACGGGAGTGACGACGGGCGCTGGCTCGACACCTTCGTCGCAAGCGCTGACCATCAGTCCCATCAGTCCCATCAGTCCCATCAGTCCCAGCAGTCTCTGGGCGCTGGCCAGCCGCTGGCGCCTCACAGCAAGCCCAGCGGGTCATCACCGCGACACACCTCGACGACGTTGCTGTCACCATCGTCGTCCAGGTCGCATACGGGGCGTTCAATCCCGTTGACGTCGACCGTGGGGCTGCCCGCGAGGCTGTCGACGGCCATATCGAGGCAACCGTCCGAGCTGTAGTCGTCATCGACAAAGGTGAGGTCGACGGTGGCTTCAGTGGCGCCGGTCAAATCCACGGTGCGACTGGCCTGCGCCAGCACCACGTCCCGGCCGCCGCGATCAACGAACCAGTCGAGCGTGAACACCCGCTTGACGCCAGGGACGACGTCGCAGGCGCCACTGCTGCTGGCCTCATCCACCGTCAAAAAACACGGTGCGTCGCTGCCTGAAATCCACAGGCGGGCCTGCAAGCTGCCAGGCTCAGGCGGCTGCGCGCAGCTGACCAGCGCCTGAGGCCTCAGCACCAGCACCCGCGGCTGCACCGACGATTCGCTGCCACACGCCGTCAGCGTGACCATCGACGACGCCATCGCCAACAACATCCTGTGCCGCATCATGGGCTCACCGCAGCGATCGGCGACGGCGCCGACACAATCACCGACACCTGATCGAGGGCGGGGGGACGAAGCGCATAGACGGCGACACCGACACCGACACCAATGAGCACCGCGACGCCAACGCCAACGGCGACGCCGAGCACGAGCCCGGTGCTGCTGTCGACGGGCGACGGCGCCGGCGCTGGCGCGGTCGGTATCAAGAGCAAGGGGGCCCGCTCCTCACCGGCACGGGCCGGCCCGTTGCCCTGCACATCGAAGGCTTCGATGAGGTACTCGACCCCGCCAGCCGCCAAGAGGGCCGCCGGTACCGTGGCACCGTAGACGTTGGGGCGATCCGCGATGGGTTTCATCGGGACGCGATCGTAGGCCTGCACACCGCGCAGGCGAACCAACAACGTCGGATCAAAGACGCCGCTGTCGTCGACAATGGTGGCCTCGATCAGACATGGCATCGGCGCCACGCCGGCCACCGACAAGAGACAGCTCGCTGGCGGGGCGTGGGAGATGGTCGGCGGCGACGCGTCGGCCGCGCGCGTCGGCAGCGACGCACCCGCCACCATGACGCACAACGCCGCATTGATGAGCTCGCCCAAACGCATGGTGCGGAGTGTACATGCTCGACCTCGCGGTCGCGCGTTCGTCGTCGCCGTCATGAGACCTGCCGTTCGACCACCACCGCCAACCCTTGTCCCACACCGACACACAAGGTCGCCAACCCGAGTGCACCACCGGTGTCTTCAAGGACCGACAACAGGCTGACGACGAGGCGGGCCCCCGAACAGCCCAGCGGATGCCCCAGCGCAATGCCGCCGCCGCGGAGATTGACGCGGGCTTCGACGTCGTCATCGGACAGCCCCAGGCCACCAGTGACCGCCAGACATTGGGCGGCGAAGGCCTCATTGAGTTCGATCGCCGACAGGTCCTGCATGGTCAACCCCAGCCGCCCCAGCAGCTTCGTCGTCGCTGGCACCGGACCGATGCCCATCGTGCGCGGGTTGACGCCGGCAGATTGGGAACCGCGCACCGTGCCGAGGATGGTCAGACCATGGGCGACGGCGTACGCCCTCGACGTCAACAGCACCGCAGCCGCACCGTCGTTGAGCGTGCTCGAGTTGCCAGCGGTGACGCTGCCGCCGACCTTGCGGAAGGCGGGCTTGAGCTTTTGCAGGGCCTCGATGGTCGTGTCGCTGCGGGGTTGCTCGTCAGTGTCGACGACGACGTCGCCCTTCTTGCCAGCCATGACGACCGGCACGATCTCTCGCTTGAAGGCGCCGCTGGTGATGGCCTGCACAGCCCGCTGATGGGAGCGCAACGCGAAGGCATCTTGGCGCTCACGCGTGATCCCGAATTCGTCGACGAGGTTCTCAGCGGTCTCGCCCATCTGCTCGAGGGGAAACAGCTCGGCCAAACGGGGATTGGGGAAGCGCCAGCCCAGCGAGGAGTCGAACACCTGGGGCGCCCCGGTCGGATAGGCGCCCTCGGGCTTCTGCATGACCCATGGGACCCGCGACATGCTCTCGACGCCGCAGCCGATGACGACGTCGGCTTCCCCCAGCCGAATCTGCCGGGCCCCCTGCACGATCGCCTCCAGCCCGCTGGCGCACAGGCGGTTGACCGTGACAGCCGGCACCGCCTGGGGCAGCCCGGCCAGCAGCGTGGCCATGCGAGCGACGTTGCGGTTGTCCTCGCCAGCCTGATTGGCACAGCCGGCGAAGACCTCGTCGACGACAGCACCATCGATTCCCGCGCGCGCCACCACCTCCCTGATGACGACAGCGAGGAGGTCGTCGGGGCGGACGCCGGCGAGGGCGCCACGGATCTTGCCGATCGGGGTGCGGCAGGCAGAGACGATGACCGCGTCGCGGTCCGAGTTTTTGGGGGTGGCCATGGCTCGCTGTTAGCATCCAAGGGGATCGGAGGCGATCCCACCTTGTCGTCGCCGGCCCGGTGCCCACGGTTCTGTGAGGATTATCATCGTCATGCCACCCCTGACCCCCTGGCTTCAGCGCCTGCTCATCGCCTGGGCTGCTTCGGCCGTGAGCACGGGAGTGATTCTTTCGACGGCCGACAATCGCCATCGCCCCAAGAAGGCCAGGAATCCCAAGAAGCGTCGACGACGCGAACTCGACAACACCGCCAGCGCCACACGGGCGCGACCGCCAGTCCTGCCCGGTACCGTCGCCAAAGCCGATGCCGCCCTGCCCTTCACGCCGTCATTGACCTGGGCGGGCTGGGCCACCGATGTGCGGGCCCGGGGTCGGCGCCTGCTGCGTTTCGTGACCGGCCAGGCCCCCGAGGGCCGCGTCGACGAGCATGGCTCCCGCTTGCCAGACGAAATCGTCACGGCCGACGGCAAGAAGGTCCGGGTCGCAGGCGTGAGCCCGAAGAGCAAGAAGACAGCCGGGCACAAGGGCGCGCCGCCGGCGCGACGTCGTCGAGGCCGCAAGCAGCAGGCATCGCTGTTTGACAGCGCCAAGGAGAGCCTGCGCCAGGTGGTGAAGGAAGAAGCCAAGAAAGCCGTCGACGAGAAAGTCGAGGAGGCCGGTCTGAAGAAGGCCGCCGATGCCATCAAGAGCGCCGGTGAAAAGGTCGGCGAAACCGCCAAAGACGTCGCCCAGCGAGTCAAAGACTCCATGCCGGACGACGTTGAGGAGAAGCTGCAGAGTGCAGGACGCTCCATGCTGGCCGAGGCCCGGCGAGCCATGCAGCGTCTGAGCGACTCCATCCAGGGCAGCGACGACGGTCATGGTGTGGCGAGCGCTTCTGTTTCGCCACCAGACACGGTCGACCAGGTGGCGGATCCAGGCGCGGCGCTCCCCCCCGCCGGCGGTCCAGGCTCGGCCAACGATGCAGCGCTGGCGGCCTCCCCGCCCCCTCCGAGCCTCCCGGGTCCGGCGTCGACCGTTGGCGGCGACGAGGCCGAACGGGCCAGCAGCAGCAGCGGCGACATCGCCAGCGCCCTGGGCGATGGTGTGCAACTGCTCGGCGGCGGCGTGCAGAAGATCGGGTCGTTCCTGTCTGGACCGGGCAACCCCGGGTACCACCGAAGCAGCGGGCGGGCGCGTGCCGCCAGCGGTGACATCGTCGAGGCCAAGGATGCTCCGACCCACACGCCAACGCCGTCGACGGTGGCACCACCCCCGACGGCACCCGACGGCCCACGCGACTGAAACCCATCAGACCAAACGCCAAACGCGTTGTTGGTCGACGACGTCGCCGGTTCTGCTCGCAGGCTGAGGTGAAAACGAACCCGTCGTTTGTCACCTCGCCTGCGGTTCTTTTGGATGGTCTGTTCCAGACCCTCCCCCCGACGAGCGGGGCTCGATCGGGGGCCCCCTCCC
>CAJBHN010000243.1 GCA_903952805.1 uncultured Myxococcales bacterium
GAGCCAGACGCTATTCACGCGCTCTAATTCCCAGCCGAACCAATGAGGGACTGCCACCGTGCTGCCCCCTCGGCTGAAACTTCAACAGCTACCAGTCTTTGATGGATACTGCTCACCGCGAGCGACGCAGCGACGGGCTTCGCTTCAGCAGCCCAAAAAAGCGCCTGTTCGACAAACGTGTCCCATCCAATGAACAGCGTGAGGCCCAAGCCAAGGGTATTCGCCCATCTAGCAAGTGCGTCACGGTCAATAAGCGTCTGCTGATCCGAAACAGCAACGACGGCAGCGTCTCTCGCGCCCATTTGGATGCATTTCCGGCAGAAAAGCTGGATGTCAGACGCCGAAACCGGCTTGTCACGTACTTCAATGGCCTTTTCCCAAGGCACACCTTCGGTGACACTACGCACGCACACGTCACCCGGGTTATTTCGGCTTGGGTCATTAATTCGCCCACTTTCGACGCGGCTCTCCCCAACCACCACGTCCATCAGGCCCGCGACGACCGCTTGGGCTCGCCTCCCTCCCTCAGAATTCTCATTTACGAACTCTTCAATGCACGCCACGAGCACGTCGGGGGTGACCTGAGCCTCGCCATCGTTCTGCGCGTAACTCGGCTGGTAGCCGCGCCGTACCGCGATAAACGCACGCAGTGCCTTCCGCGCCAGCCTTTCATTAGGCAAAACCTGAATCTCACGAACCAAGCCCAGCATAAAATCAAAAGCTTCTTGGGAACCCGAATGAATCGGAGTACCATCGTCGAGGCGTGTCATCCTGAAATATGGTTGATTATTCAGCGGCTCCCTACCCGTAACTCCGATGCTGAAGCCAAGCTCCGCCGACAAAGGGACGAGTACGCCGTGACACAGGGTGCGCGCGGAATAAGCGTTGGGATTACCGATCGCGTGCGTCGGCTTAATCGCAAATAGATCAGCAGAGCGATTCGTCGCCTTCGCCAACATGGCGGTGCCCAGAAAAGCTATATGAGTTTGTGAACTAACTTTGCACAACTCGGAGAGCTTCACGACCTTCTCGCGCCACGCGAGATCAAACCGGGTCGTCCCTTCAGGCGCCTCTGCTTCATCGCGAAGAACACGTCTCGCATCGTCCTTGTCAATATTGAGGGCCATGAGCTTTCTTGGTCTGGGAGACCCCAGTCATCGGTTGTGGCTCCAATACCTCGGACACCGCCGCTCGCGGGGAGGGCTCGGAAATCTGCTCGAGGAGAAGATCGAGGGGACAGTCGAGAGCCGTGGCAATCCTGTCCACGGTGTCCAGCGTTGTGTTGTAGTCGCGGCGTGCAGCCACCGATTGAAGTGTGGACTCCGAGATGCCTGTTTTCTCGGAGAGCTGCTTGTATGTAATGCGACAGCCGGTTCGCCTACGGAACCGCTCCATCGCCTCGCGAAGGCGCACGGCGATCACTTGTAGCCTCGATACGGTTTTACGTAGCCCAAATCCAAAAATGACTTGACATGGGCCCAAGACCTCGGTAAGGTTCCCCAGACAAACCAACTGAGGACGAAGATGCGGAAAGTCATCAGCCTCTATACGGGAGCGGGCGGCCTTGACCTCGGGCTTGAAGCCGCCGGGTTCACGACCACCGCTGCCGTCGAATACAATGCTCCAGCCTGCAGGACTCTCCGGGCTAACCGCGGCGAGCATCGCCCATGGACAGTGCTCGAGGCAAGCATTCATGATGTCTCGTCGGAGCAGCTGATGGCTGCCGGCAAAGTTGGGGTCGGCGAAGCCGACATGCTCGTCGGCGGCCCGCCGTGTCAGCCGTTTTCGAAGTCTGCCTATTGGGTCCATGGAGACACGAAGCGACTCGGTGACCCCCGAGCCGACACGCTTTCTGCATATCTAAGAGTGCTACGCGACCTGCAGCCGCGAGTCTTCTTGCTCGAAAACGTTTTTGGACTCACCTATAAAGGCAAGGACGAGGCTCTTCGACTTCTTCAGAATACTGTGGAAGCCATCAACCGCGACGTTGGTACGACTTACTCCTTCTGTTGGAAGGTATTAAATACCGCGAACTACGGAGTGCCGCAGGTACGGGAGCGGTTTTTTCTTGTCGGTGCGCGTGATGGGCGCGAGTTTACGTTCCCCGAACCTACTCACGCCGAGGTACCTCCATCTGGGCAAACCTCGTTGCAACGTCCCGCAAGCCAGATTGCACTCTTCGACAAGGGCCAGATCAACAGCGGGACGATCGAGCCGTGGCGAACCTGTTGGGACGCGCTTATGGACCTTGATTCTAACACGCCCAATGGTCTCCAAGTCACGGGAAAGTGGGGCGATCTACTTCCTTCCATCCCAGAGGGACAAAACTATCTTTTTCATACAGATAGAGGCGGAGGTCTACCCCTGTTTGGATGGCGAAGGCGCTATTGGACTTTCCTCCTAAAGCTCGCCAAGGATCGCCCTTCATGGACCCTCCAGGCACAACCGGGGGCAGGCATCGGACCATTCCACTGGAAGAACCGACGCCTGTCCGTCGCAGAAATGATGCGAATTCAGACATTTCCCGATGGTTACACAATAACCGGTGGGCACACTGAAGCTGTGCGTCAGCTCGGCAACGCAGTCCCAAGTCTCATGGCTGAAATTCTAGGGCGGGAAATTCGTCGGCAGTTACTTGACGATCCTGCAACCGGATCTCTTCAGCTTCTCGCTCCTCGCCGGACTCCGATTCCTCCTGCAGAAGTCATTACGCCAGTTCCACAAAAGTACCATGTGCATATCGGCGAGCACTCGGCGCACCCAGGCACTGGAAAAGGACATCTGTCAAGCGATCAAGCCAGCATGTAGGCCAGAGAAAGATCGTTCCACGCTCGGATCGGACCGGCGAAGAGCGGGTTCATAGTGTAAAGAAGGAACCAACGAGACTTCCGCAATACAACAGCCCACTGGCGCAAGGATCAGCGTCGGCAACAGCCCTGGTCGGTGGCGCCGCGCCAGCGCTCAGGGCGACAAGATGCCCGCCAGGGCGCGCTGATAGGCGGCGAACATCGACAGGTCGTTGTGGCCGCCGCCGTCGACGATGGTGACGCTGCTGCCGGCGGGCAGGGGGCGTTGCGCCACCAGCTGTTGGGCCGATGCCAGGGGAATCACCGCGTCGGCGGTGCCGTGCACGACGTGGACGGGGCAGCGCACGCGCTCGAGCCATTGGTCGCTGCGCAGCGTGAACGCCAACAGCCACGACGGCAGCCACGGCACCAGCCGTTGCGCGAGGTCGGTGAAGCTCGCGTAGGGCGTCTCGAGCACGAGCAATCGTGGCGAGCGCGTGGCCGCCAGATGCACTGCGGGGCCGGTGCCGATGGAGCGGCCAAAGACGACGACGTCATCGTGGCGGGCAGCGACGGCGTCGTAGACGGCGTCGACGTCTTCGAGCAGCGAGGGCTCGGTCAGGGTGCCGGTGCTTTTGCCGTAGCCGGCGTAGTCGACGACGTAGACGACGTAGCCCACGACGGCGAGGTCGGCGCCGACCTCGCCCCAGCTGCGCACCGAGCCAGCATTGCCGTGCAGGTACACGATGGCCCGGTGCGGTTCGGGGACACCCGCTGGCACCACGCGTACGGCATGGAGCCGATGGCCCGTCGGGCTGTCAAACCACAGCTCGGTGTGGGGAGCGCCGAAGCTGAAGGTGACGTCGTCGGCGAGGACTTCGGGATGAAATATGATGCGCCGTTGCACCGCAGCCGACGACACCGCCGCGAGCGCGAGGGATGCGGCGAGCAAGACCAGGAGTGCTATCACCATGACGACCATCCGCGATGACATCGCGAGACGGTGGCACGTCGAGCCCAGCAGCGGCAGGCACCCGACCGTCGGTGTGCAACCGGCGCCCGGTCGAGGTGCAAGGTCGTCTGGGACGCCGCCGTCGTCGTGCCACGCGCGAGCCGATCAGGCCTTCTTCAGCGAGCAGGTGTTGACGCCGAGCAGCGTGTAGATGGGGCAGCTGCCCACCAGGCCCGTCGCCAAGGGCACGAGGCCGACCAGTCCAAAGAGCGTCTGGGGTCCGACGAAGACCAGGCTCAGCAGCAGCACCCCGGCCACGACCCGGATGACGCGTTCGATGGTGTGTTCGTTGTGGGGAAAGATCGTGGCGAGCATGGTGGTCTCCGGTGCATGACCCGTGGTGTGGGCCGTGTGCTTCTCCATGCAGAGAGCCAGCGGTGGCCCCAAAGGGTGCGCCAAGGCGATGCCGGGCTATAAGACATTGAAAAGACAGCGATCCGTGGCCGGCGCCTCTCTCCGCCATGTGACGGAGGTACGGCGGGGGCGGCGCCACCGACAACCCCTTATGGCCCGCATCACCGAATCAGCCTTCGTCAGCAGTCTGCACCACCAGGAGGTCGACGTCCGTGGCCTCGACCGGTCGCTGCAGGCCGCCGACCTCGACCGCGACGGCGTCATCGGTGGCGCCAGCGAGGCCAGGGCCCTGTTTCACGCCGTCGACGACTTCGACACCAACGGGTCCCGCGGCAGCGTCAACAGCAGCGCCGCTCCCGTCGCTCGCGCCCTCGCCCAGGTCGAGGCCCATACCCGCCCGGCCCGCGGCGTCGGCTCAAGCTCCGCCCCCACCGGCTCGACGGGGCCCACGACGGGACCCACGACGGGGCGCACCGTCGGCACGGCCCGCGGCACCGGCTACTTTCCAGACCACAGCGCCATGGAAGGCGGCTTTTTCGACAAGCACGGCAAGGCACTGCACACGGTCAACGACTACGTCGCCGCCCGCCAGCAGCATCCCCACGATCCGTCGCGTTGGCCCCCCTACGTGTCCATCGCCCTCGACAAGCGCCTCTACCATAACGGCACCATCAAATACGGCGACACCTTCCGCATCCCCGAGCTCGAGCGAAAGTTCGGCATGCCGATCGAGTTTCGCGCGGTCGACACCGGCGGCGCCTTCACCGGCAAGGGCTTCTCCCGCGTCGACATCTGCACGTCGTCACGGACCAACAGCCTCGACCCCACCATCAACGGCCGCCTGACCCTCATCAAACCGCCCTGAAGCCGAGCGGAAGCTCAGGCCGTCGTCGTCGTCGTCGTTGCGTCGTCCTCGTCGATGGGGCCAGACCCACCAGCCGGCGGCTGACGTCGTCGAGGCGGGCGGCGTCGACGTCGCGGTGGGCGTTGGGGTTGGGCGAGCGCAGGGGCCAGCCGCCGACGTTGGCCTGCTTGTCGCCCGACTGCTGTACGCCATCGCCGCCGACATGATGGCGTCGTCGTCGCCACGCCAAGTCGTCGTCATGGCCGGCGTCTGGCGCCGCCGACCGAGCAGCGCGTCCGCCATCCGCGCACAGCCGCCAGCGGCGCCGACGGTCGCTCGCCATCAATTGGGTCGCCGGGCTTTGTCGGCGTCGGCCGGGTGGCGCTCCGCACCACGCCTTCTCGACGAATCTCGACAACGTCGTCTCGGGTGCCGCGCGACATGACATGGTGACGTTTCTCTCGCTCCAGAAAGAAGCGTTCCATGAAAACGTCCCGCCACCTCCACGTCATGCTGCTGCTGAGCGCAACGACCAGCTGGGTGTCATCGCCGGCCCAGGCCGCTCTCGGCGGAGCCGCTGGTGTCGTCATCCCCTACGCCGGCAAGCTTGAGCTCGACGGCGCCCTCGTCAC
>CAJBHN010000244.1 GCA_903952805.1 uncultured Myxococcales bacterium
TCGTCGTTGACAAGAGCGCCTTCGCCTTCCGCTGCGACGATCACACGGCCCTCGTGCACGCCGTCGCCGCCGGCCTCGGCCTCGGCTTCATCGCCCACGTCGCCGCCGCCGCCGTCGGCCTCGTCGAGGTCCGCCTGCCGATGCCGCCCCTGTCCCTGCCCATCTGGTTGGCCACCCACCAGGAGGTCCACACCAGCCGACGCATCCGACTGGTGACCGACGTGCTCGCCGAGGTGCTGGCGTCATTGCCCCTGTCGTCGTCGTCGTCGTCGTCGTCGTCGTCGTCGTCGTTGCCGTCGTCGTCGTCGTCGACGGCAGATCCCGTTCGCTAGACCGCTCCGGTCTGTCATCCGTTCCTGGCCAGAGGTGTATGGTCTGCCTCCGTTGTCGCATCGACGCGGCGCGCCGTTGGAGTCGTCATGCTGTTGTTGTGGGCCGGGCTGTTGATGGGGGCGGGTGATGCGTCGTCGGGGCCAGACTTGTCCGAGAGGGCCACGCCGGTCGTACTGCCCATCAGCGACGTCGTGGTGTTCTCCGACCGGGCCCGCGTCACCCGCAAGGGCAGCGTGCGCCTGACCGGTGGCGTGCAGGTGGTGGCCGCCCCCGACCTCCCCGGCGCGGTGATGCTTGACTCGGTGCGAGTGACGTCGACCGGCGCCCGCCTGGTCCGGGTGGAGACCCGACCCATCGAGCGAGAGCGCTACAGCATCGACCAGGTCGACGAATGGTTGGCGGCCCTCGAGAAGGTCGGCGACGACGTCGCGGTGGTCTCGGGAAAGCTGACCGCCGTCCGCGGCGAGCTGCAGCTGCTGCAGGGCCTGCAGGCGGCGCCGCCCATCCCCGAACAGGAGCGGGTCGGCAAGCCACTGACGCCGTCACCAGCCGCCTGGCGTGAGTCTCAGGAACGCCTCGCCAAACGTCGCACGGCGGCCCGCGTCAGCGAGCGCGACCTCGAGGCGCAACTGCGCGCGCTGCAGCTCGTCTACGTCCAGGCCCAACGCGAGGTGCGGGCCCGCGACCTGGGCGGTTTCAGCGAGTCGCGGCTGGAGGTGCTCATCATCGTCGACGGCGCCGCGGGCACCGGCACCCTCGCCGTCGAGTACGCCGTCCCCGGTGCGTTGTGGAAGCCGAGCTACGACCTGATCTTTTCCCCCGACGACAACAGCGTCACCCTCAACGCCAGCGGCCTCGTCAGCCAGGCCAGCGGCGAGGACTGGACCAATGTTGGCCTCGGTTTGTCGACGGCCATCCCCGGCCAGGGCATCGAGCTGCCGACGCTGCAGACCTGGACCCTCGGCGACGATCGCGAATTCGTCCCCCGGGCCATCGCCCGCACGACGCCCCGCACGACGCGCCCCTTTCAGCCACCGACGCCGCGCCCCCGCGCCGCCGAGATCGAGCGCGACGCCGACCGCCAGGTCCTCGCCCAGCGGACCCAGACCCTGGTCGCCCTGGCCGGCAGCGACGTTGGCGTGGTGGACGTCGTCGGCGGTGGCGTCGTCATGGGCAGTGGCCGTGGCAGCGGTGCGGCCTATCGAAACGACAGCAGTATTGACTTCGACAGCGTCGACATCGCCGGCGACCTGGCGGCA
>CAJBHN010000245.1 GCA_903952805.1 uncultured Myxococcales bacterium
AACCCCGCGACGCAATGGCCCGACCCGATCCCGACCCAGATGATCGTCGTGACGTCGATAGAAACCTACGCGCAAAGCTCCGACCCGACGGCCGTCCAACATCAGGTCACCCGTTATGACTACCAGGCCGGGTTCTACGACGGCGATGAGAAACAGTTCCGTGGCTTTTCCCACGTCGAAAAGACCAGTGACGGCGACGACTACGGGCTGACCTCACACCAGGTGCTGACCTACGACACCGGCGCCGGCGACGATCGGGCCCAAATGGCCGGCCTGTTGCTGCACGAAACCGCCGACGACGACGATGGTCCCCAAAGCGACGCCACGTCGAGCTGGGAACTCTGTTCGGTGTCTGATATCCCTGCAACGGGGCTGGATTTCCCGATTCGCTTTGTGTGCAAAACGAGCGATGAGATCATTCACCAGGAAGGTGCTCCTGAGGCGCAATGGGTGACGACGCGCGCCGAATACGAATACGACGGCTCCGGCAACCAAACGACCTCGGCCAATCTCGGTGTGACGAAAGTCGGTGGCGGCGGCTGCGCCCCATGCCAACGCGATGCTTCGGTCTTTGGTCAACCATGCGGCCCCCAATGCCTCGGCGACGAAGCCTACGACGAGACCGACTTCATCGCGCCGCAGAAGGTGCGCGGCGCCTGGATGTTGAACCTCGAACGTGAACAACGCAGCTACGGACGCCCCGGCAGCGACGTGGTGGCGACGAGCCGGACCTTCTACGACGGCGTGTCATTTGTGGGCCTCGGCCAGGATGCATCCGACCCCGTGCATGCCACCTTGGGTCTGGTCACGCGCACCGCCATCCAACGTGTGGTCGGTGGGCCATTTGAAACCGTTACCCGCAACGCCTACGACGACGACGGCAACGTGAGCGACACGGTGGCAGCGCGTGGCGATGTCGACGGCGAGGCTTTTCACACGCGCTACACCTACGACAGCGATCATCTCGAGGTCGAATCTGAGACCAAGGGCATCGAGTCGGCAGCCGGCGACTATTCCCTCAAGCGCGTCTACGAATACGACGCCCTCTTTGGCGGCGTCGCCCGCGCCACGGCCTGGTTCATTGTCGGGGAACCACCCCCGGCGGACAGCTCAGAACTCTGGTCGTACGACCAATTCGGCCGACTCGAAAAGAATGCCGCGGCCGGCGACACCCTGGCGGCGCCGTCGTCGACCTACACCTACGAATACGGCAATCCGGTCACCCGCATCGTGTCTCGCAACAGTGTCACCTCCGGCGGCACCCCCGAGCTCGAGCGTATTGAATGCCTGGACGGCTTTGGCCGTGAACTCCAAAGCGCGACCAAAGTGGCCGACGATACCTATCTGGTGCAGGGGGCGCAGCGCCTCAACCGCAACGGCTTGCCCAACCGCGTCTTCGAAGCCTTCACCACCGACGGCGCCCGCGCCTGCGATGCTCCGGCCGCGACCGTGGTCTTTGACGAACTCTTTTACGACTCGACCGGCCGTGAGCGTCGGGTTGTTCGCGGTGATGGGCCCGAGCGCGGCGGCGTGGCCAGTCTCGTCGAGCGCCGGTTCGGCCCGTTGGAGACGACGGTGCTCGACGAGGACGACAACGACGCCGATAGCCCGACGCGCGACACCCCGTTGGTCTTGCGCAGCGACGGCCTCGGCCGCACGGTGACGGTTGAGCGCCTGCTCGACCGCGACGGTGCATCGCAGGTCTACACCATCACCTACGACGAACTCGGCAACATGCGCGGTCGGGTCGACCCGGCGGGCAACGAGACGGTGCAGACCTGGGATTTGAGCGGACGCCTCTTGAGCATCAGCGATCCCGATCGCGGCACGACGACCCTCAGCTACGACGCCGACGATAACGCCGTTCGCGTCGTCGACGCCAATGGCACCGTCACCGTCCGGCAATACGACGCCCTCGACCGGTTGACCGCTGAATTCGACGAGGCCGACGAAGCCGGCACCCGCGTCGATTCCTATTACGACCGTCATCCGGTCTGCCTGCCGTCGACGTGTACCAATGCCGCCGGGAAATTCGTCGGCAGCCGCTATCCCCTCGGCGCCCTCGGCGAAGGGCTGGATTCCCTCGGCTACGACGCCCGCGAGCGCTTAATCTACCGGTCTCGCCAACTCGGTCAAGCCAGGTTTGATTTCTCGACGTCCTACGACAACGCCGGTCGCGTGGTGCGCGCATCATATCCCGGCGATGTGCAGCTCGAATATCGCTACGACGTGGCGTCACGCGTGGTGGAGATTCCCGGCTCCATCGACCTGGTCACCTACGACGACCAGGGGCGTTTCCAGGAAATCCAGTATGCCAATGGCCTGGTGGATTCCCGCCGCTATGGTCGGCTTGGCGAGTTGGTCCATGTCGACACGAGCGGCCGCAACGGCGATCCGCTGGTCTCTCTCGACTACAGCTACAATCGCCAACGCGACCTGCGCCAAATCGTCGACGCCTCTGCCGGCGCCCCCGGCTTTCTCGACGCTTCGTTTGGCTATGACGCGCTCCGCCGCTTGAGCAGCGCTGGCGTCGGACGGCAGGCCGCGGCGGGCTTCGAACAGCAGAGCTATCAGTACGATTTGCTCGACAATATCGTTGCCAAGACCTCGTCGCTGGGTTCCGACAGCAGCGAACATGTCGGGGCTTTGGCCTACGGGCCGGAACATCCGCGGGCTGTGACGACGTCGGGCGCCACCGCACTGGCCTACGATCCGGCGGGGAGGACCATCTCCCGCGGTCGACAGACCTTCGAATACGATTTCCGCGCTCGACTGCGAACGGTCGCCAAGGACAATGCCCCCCTCGCTCGCTATTTCTATGCGACGGCGCAAAGCCGCGTGCTCTCGGTCGTCGGCGGTCAAACGACCTACGAGCTCTCCCCCAACCTTGAGGTCCGCGACGGTGTGCTGCGGCTGCGCTTTGGCGCCGGTGCCGAGGCCACGGTCGAGGTCCAGTCCGACGCGGTCATGGCCCAGGTATTTCCGACGGCGGCCGCCGACGGCGTCGTCAACGCTGCCGACGCCTTCGCAACCGGCCTTGCCGGCGCTGACGACGACGCCAACGCGGTCCTCGCCGGCAGTGCCCGACGACTGCTGCTGGGACCAACGGGGCGGCAGACCAGCTGGATGGTCGTCGACCACCAGGGCTCCACCGTGGCCGTCGCCGACGGGCAGGGCACGGTCACCGAACGCATCGCCTACCAGCCATTTGGCGCGGTGCGCGCCTCCACCGCCGGCCGCACCGAGTATGCGTCGTTCACGGGCCGCGACCTCGATGACGAAACCGGCTTCATCGATTTTGCTGCCCGCTCCTACAGCCCCACCGAAGGCCGGTTTTTGACCCCCGATGACGCGTTCAGCAGGTTTCGCGACGACCACATCACCGAGATGACCGACGCGACCGGCACCTACAGCTACTGCAGTGACAACCCCGCCAACTTTGTCGATCCCACCGGCAACATATCGGAGTGGGCCACGAGGAAAAAAAATGACATCTACAACCCAAGCCTGAGTCTGTGGGTCATTAAACCCACGAATATGGAGTCGTTGAAGTTGAATTTGGTGGATGCGGCGGATCTCTTCGTCGAACCCTACGAAGTTGCGCAAAAATTGGCACGATGGGCCGGTGGCATGTTTCGGGCCGCCATCGACAAGCGCAAGGAGGCTGCGGCCAAGCGGCAAGGCATTGCGGCGAGCGCATCCAAGGGTGTCGATCCGGCCGGCGCCGTCGCGACCGCTGCCTCCGCCTCGTTGGGGCAGGGACAAACGGTCAGGGGCGGCTCCCAGCCCAAGGGTCGCTTGGCGAGGCTCGAGGCCCGCTTGAAGGTCATCGCCAGAGACGGGTCCGACATCGGCATTGAGCAGAAGCTGCGCGACGTTATTCGCAAGCGGGAAATGAAGGCCAAGAGCAAGGCGGGGCGCCGGGCGGTACGGGCGAACTGGGCCAAGGCCAATCCCCGGCTCGCCGCGCAAAAGGGCGCCGCCCCCGGCACGCGGGCCCGGCGCTGACCCCGGGGGCCCGACGCGCCAGCGCGTCGGGCCCTGGCACTCCGGGAAGCGCTGGCCTGAGCCACTCGTCGGCATGCGCCACGTTGTCTGTTAGCGTCTGCCCGTCTTCGGGCGCTTGTTTCTTTTTTCGACGATATGACCTGCGCAACGCTGGAGTACGTGATGCCTTCGTTCCGTTCCGTGTCCACCGGCCTCGGATTGCTGGCCCTCCTCTCGACGGCGTCGCTGGCGCAGACCGGCGTCGGCGACGACCGGGTCAGCCTGCCCGACGGTCCGGGCTCCCGCGACGGCCTCGGCGACAACGCCAGCGTCAACCCGAATATGGGGCAGATGAGCACGTCGGTGTCCATCGAGGTGCCGGCCGGCTTCGAAGGGATCACGCCGTCGGTGGGTCTGTCGTACAGCTCGGGGGCCGGCAAC
>CAJBHN010000246.1 GCA_903952805.1 uncultured Myxococcales bacterium
GTCCCCAGCAGCGCCTTCATCCTCACCAACGACCCCATCCCCGCCACGCCCGAGTCGGTGCCGCCGACGCGGGTGTTGAGCACGGCCGGCTTCGAGGAGCGCACCGCCATCGTCGAGCGCCATGCGGTCGCTGGCAGCAGCTCGCCGGGAGCGTCCGTCGACGCCGGCGGCAACGGCTCGGCGGCAGGCATGGCCGCAGTGAGCACCGTCGGCAAAGGCGCCGCCGGCGGCGACGGCTCAGAGGCCACCTGGGGCAGCAGGGAGGGGGTGGGGATGACCTTGGGGTCGGTCGGCGCCGGCGACGGCTCCAACGAGACCGGCAGCGAGCCCGAGGGCGAGGTGGGCATCGCCACCGACGCCGACGGCGCCGACAGGAAGGCGAGGGCTTCCTCGGGGGTCTGGGAGGCCGGCAGGCCGGCGGCGCGGCGATCGGCGATGCGGCGCAAGGCGGCGTCGAAGCCAGCGATGGAGTCGAAGCGGTCGACGGCGCTGACGGCCATGGCCTTCAAGATGGCGGCTTCGAGTTCGAGGTCGACGTCGGCGATGCGGCTGCGCACGGTGGGACGGGGACCGCGGATGGCGTCGAGGACGTCGAGGGCGGTTTTGCCGGTGTAGGGCAGTTCACGGGTGAGACATACGAAGGCGGTCACGCCGAGGGCATATTGGTCGCCGTGGGCGGAGGCGCTGCCGCCGTTCCAGATCTCGGGGGGCACGTAGGGCACCGAGCCCATGGCCTCGCCGGGGCGGGTGAGCTGGCCGACACCGGTGGCGGTGGCGATGCCGAAGTCGAGCACGACGACCTTGTCGGTATTCGTGATCATGATGTTGGCGGGCTTGAGGTCCCGGTGGACGACGCCCTCGTCGTGGGCGGCACTCAAGGCGCTGCAGACCCCCCGCAAGAGCTGGATGACCCGGTCAGGTGTGGGCAGGGCGGCCCGCAGGACCTGGGACAGACTCTTGCCCTCGATATGTTGCATCGAGATGAAGAGGACCTCGTCCTCCTCGTGGAGATCGTGCAGCCGACACACCCCGGGATGGCTGACCCGTCGCGTCAGGACCAGTTCGCGTTTGAAGCGCTCCCGCAGGGTGACATCGCCCGAGAGCCAGGGTTGCAGGCATTTGATGGCGACGCGTTCGTTGAGCAAGACGTCGATGGCTTCGAAGACGACGCCATGGCTCCCGCGACCGAGCTCGGTCTTGAGCTCGAATCGGCCCAGTCGATCGCCAATCTTCAACACCGGGGGATGGTGTCCTGCCGAGGTGGCACTTGCCAACTCCTTCTCAGTCAGAGACGCCAAAGGGCCCCGGCAGAGGCCCAGCCGACGAATATGCTGATAGATCAGCTACTTGATGTGGTCTTTCCGCGGGGCGTCATCGGCACGGGCAACCACAGGCAGACGCGCGACGGGCCGGGCGCAGCCCGTGACGGCCAGATCGACGCCCCATACCGATCCACATGGAGACCGGGCTCGGGCAGCGGCGACGACCGCGACGGGGATTTTCCCCCCTCGCCTCGACGGACTATGCTCGAGGGATGCGTGTCTTGCTTGCCTTGCTTATCGTGTCGGCGATGACCGTCGGCGGCTGCGCCTTCTTGCTGGGCAACTCTCCGTGCGAGGATGACCGCAACTGCCCCGGCGACCTGCGCTGCGAGGTCGGGGTCTGCGTCGCCGGCGAAGGCGAAGGCGAAGGCGAAGGCGAAGGCGAAGGCGAAGGCGAAGGCGAAGGCGAAGGCGAGGGCGAAGGCGAGGGCGAGGGCGAAGGCGAAGCACCGCTGTGTACGGGGACGCAGACCCTGCCGAGCCTCACCGCCAACAACAACAACGAGCTCAACGTGCTCGACGGCCGCTGCGCGACCATCACCGGACGGCTGACGCTGACGGGCCCTCCCGGCGTCAGCGATGCGGCACCGGTCCGCGTTGTGGTGCAGATCGGCAACGACCTGATCATCAACAGTGGCGCCCGCCTCACCGACACCGACGACTTCCTCGGCCTGACCATCATCGACGATGAATTGAGGATTGAGGACAACAGCACCATCACCTCGCTGCGATTGGTGGTGCTCGAGGGGATCGGGAGGTTGACCATCAGCAACAACGCAGCCCTGGAGCGCATCGAGTTGCCCGCGCTGCGGTCCATCGAAGGTGGAGCCGACTCCGACAGCATCGTCATCGAAAACAATGCCAACCTGCGCGTCATCGACGCCCCGGAGCTCAGGACGGTCGGCGACGACATCACCGTCAGCAACAACACCAGTCTGTGCGCCGACGTCATGGACGACATCGTGGCGGACCTCAGGGATCACGGTGGCAGCTACAGCCAGGTCAACAGCCTTGGCAATTGCGACTGATCGTCACGCATCGTCACGCATCGTCACGCATCGTCACGCATCGTCACGCATCGTCACGATCAAGAAAAAGCCCACCGCGGGGGTGGGCTTTTTCATCGGTGCGTCGAGCGCGCCGTGGGACCAACGACGATCGATCGACCGACCGACCGACCGACCGATGACGACGTCAGCCAGCGGCGGCCTGGCGCTGGTTGGCGAGTCGGTAGATGCCCACAAACACGGCGATGCCCACGACCACCAACGCGATGCCGAGCAGGGGTCGGTACACGATCCAGGCAATGGCGATGGTCAGCAGCGACAGCGGCGCCGCCAACGCGAAGGCGACGACGCCGGTGCCCATGCCAACGAGGCTGCCGATGAAGGGGACGACGTCGGCGACGACGCTGAGGGGCTTGAAGATCATGCTGAAGCCGATGAGCATGCACAGAAAGCCCAGCAGACGAACCACCCAGGTGCGGGTGACGTTGGAGGCCTCCGCCGACGAGAACATCTCATCGGCGCTCCTGGTGCCCTGCTCGAGCATGGCGATGGTGGTGCCCTGCGAGGTCTGCCAGGCCGTCAGCGCCTGCCCGGTCTGTTTGGCGACGACGCTGACGTCGGTGGCGTCGAGTTTGGTCAAGCGGATGCGCAGATCACCGATCCGGGGGCTGGCGGGGTCGCCGACGGCGATGCCGCCGTCATGCAGTCGGGCCCGAGCCTTGATGCTCTCGGGCAGCGTGGCCACGGCGTTTTGGTCCAGCGGCATGGTCGTGCCACCCGTCAGCTGCTCCACCAGACCTTCCGACAGGGCATGGGCGCCGACCATGACGTCGTTGGCGACGACGCTGCCTCCCTTCATCGCCATGGGCGGATTGACGAGGGGCTCGCCGTTTTTTTCCCGCAGCTTGAAGTTCGCCGACGACACCTCCGACGACGACCACTCCTTGCTGTAGGTCGTGGTCTTGACGGTCTCCTCCGAGCCACCGAGCTTTTTGTCCTTGGTGGTCTCGACCTTTTCGACCCATTGATACATCTCGACCAGGCGCTCCAGCCGGATGGCACCGGGGGCGACCACTCCCAACACCGGGTCGGTGACGCCGTGCTTGGACACCGCGCGGCCGCTCAGGTGCACGAGCTTGCCCTCAAGGGCCGGGTTCACCGCCGTGGCGACGGCCATGACCACCTGACCACGGCCCTCGGCCAGGCCCTTGGCGATCTTCACCGCACAGCCCTCGTTGACGAACAACAGCGGGAACGCGGCCACGACCATCACCAGGCCAAACAACACGCCCTTGATGGACTCCATGATGCGGCTCAGCCATCCCTGGCTGCTGGTCTCGACGATGTCACCCGTGGCGCTCCTACAGGCCCGGGCCTTGACCACGGGCTGGTTCACGTTGTGGACTGTGGGTCTTGGCTCGAGTGCCCGATCGGCGTCAACGTCAGCGGCGCAGGCTGCCCGAGCGCACGGTGGACGACAGCGACCGCGCCGGCCCCAGCCCCTGGATGCCTTCGCCGGCAAAGAGCGAGTGGACCGTCACATGGGGCAGCGACGCCACCGACACCCGCCCCACGGCCTGGGCGATGACCCCGGCGGCCCCCGTGCTGCCGACGCCGCACGCGACCCAATCGCCGGCCTGCAGGTGCGTCTGGGCCAGGAAGCGGCCCTCGGCGTCTTCGGTGCCGATGACGAGGGCGCCGTCGAGGATCAACCAGAAGCCGTCGTTGTCCATGAAGGCGTCGAAGAGTTCGTCACCGTCGCTGAGCACGCGCACGGTGAAGCGAGCGGTGGCGGCGGCGCGGGCGGCGTCGGTGAGGGCGGCAAAGAGAGGGACTTCGCGAAACAGCGCGTCCACCAGGCGATCTTTCACCACCGTCGCCAACGCCAGCGCGGCCGCCGGATGGTGGTCCAGCAGGGCCTCGACGGCGCTGCGGTCGATCTCGAAGTACTCCAGCGGCGTCGCCGCCGTCAGCGTCGCTTGTCGGGCCTCGGCCCGCACCAACGCGAAGAGCCCGGCGACGTCGCCGGGCCCCAGGCGATTGCGCTCGATGGCGGCACCAGCATGGCTGCGGGTGACGACGGCCTCGCCCTTGACGATCACCAAACACGAGTCGCCGGGCTCCCCCTCACGAAAGACCACCTCGCCCACGTCGGCGCGCGCCAGCATCATGCTGTGGCTCAAGCTCACAAAGGCGGCGGCGTCGAGGGAGGCAAACAGCGGCACCCGCGACAGCACCTCTTCTTCAAAGCCCAGCGCCTCATCGACGGCCTCGACGTCGGCCGCCTCGACCACGGCGTCGTCGACCACGGCGCCGACGTCGTCGGCTGAATGGATGACCGCGAGGTCTTCGGCGGCGGCCGGCCGAATGGCGCGCCAGATGCCGGTGGCCGTCATGGGCAAGCCGTCGGTGAGCGGATGCACGCCGGCGTCGCCGCTGTCGACGCTGTCGACGACGATGGGCACGGCCACGCGGCCCCGGTTGCTCGGGTCGGCCGCGCGGGTGCGGGCATAGAGCTTGGCGAGAAAGAGCAGGGTCTCGGCGTGGCGGGGGTCGACCTGCAGCAATTCCTTCAACACCGCGATGGCCTGCAGCGGATGGCCCGCCAGGCTCAGGTAGCGGGCGACGGCGCCGTAGTGGGCGACGGCGTCGGTGGCGTCGTCGAGCAGGCGATAGGTCCGGGCGATGCGCATGCGGGCATCGAGGTCCATGGGACGAAACTCAAGCCGCTCCTTGAGCAGCTTGAGGTTCTTTTTCAGCTCAGCCCTCGACGGCATCGTCGACATGAGCGAGATGTAGCGCGTTTTTTCGTCCGGCCCGAACAAGTTGTCGCCGCCGGACATCACACATGTCGGTTTTTGACCTACCCGGCGGGATGTCGAGCCGCCCCGTCGACGGACCGGGGCGCACCCAAGAAAAAAGGCCCCGTGCGGGGCCTTTTTTCTGAACTCAGCGGGAGCGCTGCCTCAGTCGACGGCGCAGGCCGACATGCCGATGGTGCAGTCGGGGTTGCAGCTGACCGTGCCGGTGGTGCCGACGGGGCAGGTGGCGGTGAGGTCGCAGGCTTCGCCGGCTTCAACGACACCGTTGCCGCAGACGGGGGCGGGGGGATTGGCCACGCAGTCCGTGGTGATCAGCGTGCAGGTGTTGGAGCAGCTGGCCGTGCCGGTGGTGCCGACGGGGCAGGTGGCGGCGCCGTCGCAGGTCTCGCCGGCTTCAACGACGCCGTTGCTGCAGACGGGAGGAGGAAGCGCGCACTCGGACTCGTCGACGGTGCAGTCGTCGCCGCAGACGGCGCCAACTTCACCGGCGTCGGTGCAGGCGATGTCGCCGGCTTCGCCGTCGCACTCTTCGCCGGCGTTGATGACGTCGTTGCCGCAGTTGGCCACGCAGTCCGTGGTGATCAGCGTGCAGGTGTTGGAGCAGCTGACCGTGCCGGTGCTGTTGGCGCCGCAGGTCGCGCCGTCGAGCAGCGTGCCGTCGCACTCTTCGGTGCCGTTGATGGCGCCGTCGCCGCAGGCGGGAGGAGGA
>CAJBHN010000247.1 GCA_903952805.1 uncultured Myxococcales bacterium
GGCATCGATCTCACGCTCGGCCATCCAGGCGTAGGCGGGCATGTTGCTGCCAGGCGACGTGTCGCGGGGGTTCATCATGTGCAGCCAGTGCCACTGATTGGGCCACTTGCCGCCGACGCGGTGCAGGTCGGGACCCGTGCGCTTGCTGCCCCACTGAAACGGATGGTCGAACAGAAATTCGCCCGCCGTCGAAGGCTCGCCGTAGCGCAGCTTCTCCATCAGCATCGGGCGCACCATCTGGCTGTGGCACAGGTAGCAGCCCTCCTTGACGTAGATGTCGCGGCCAAGGACCTCCAGCGGCGTGTAGACCGTGGCCTGGGGACCTTCGTTGGTGCCGGCTTTGTCTTCCTTCATCACCGTCGGCACGATCTCGACAATGCCGCCCAACACGATGGCGCCCACGGCGAGAGCGGAGAACAGCAGGGGGCGACCCTCAAGGACACGGTGGATGCCGCCGCCGCCGGAGCTGGCGCCGACGAACCAGGCCGCCACGCCGGTGGCGATGAGCAGCAGCAGGAAAATCGGGGTCGAGACCACGTTGCCCATGAAGAACGCGATCGACAGGCCGACGCCGGCCACCGACAGCAGAATGGGCCTGGCCGTCAGCAGTTCGCTGGCCGAGATGTCCACGACCTTGGGCAGGGCCGGAGCCTGGATATGCGTCTGCACCGGAGTCTGCCCGCGCACGGTCTGGAAGAGGTTCCAGGCCATCAGGCACACGCCGACGAGGTACAGGGTGCCACCTGTGAGGCGCAGGATGTAGAGCGGCTGAATCGCGACCAGGGTCTCGACGAAGCTGGGGTATTGCAGCGCACCGTCGGGCGTCAGGGCGCGCCACATCAGACCCTGGGTGATGCCGCTCACCCACATTGATACAGTGTATAGTAGAATACCAAGTGTTCCCGTCCAAAAATGGGCGTCGGCCAGGCGGGTCGAATACAGCTTGGTGCCGTACAGCCGGGGCACCAGCCAGTAGAGGAGGCCGGCGGCCATGAAGCCGTTCCAGCCCAGGGCTCCCGAGTGCACGTGACCGATGATCCAATCCGTGTAGTGGGCCAGCGAGCTGACGGCCTTGATGGACAGCAGCGGACCTTCAAAGGTCGACATGCCATAAAACGTGACGCCAGCGACGAAGAACTTGAGGACGGGTTCGCGACGAACCCGGTCCCAGGCGCCGCGCAGGGTCAGCAGGCCGTTCAACATGCCGCCCCACGAAGGCGCCCACAGCATCAGCGAGAAGACCATGCCCATCGACTGCGCCCACTCGGGCAGAGCCGTGTAGAGCAGGTGGTGGGGACCAGCCCAGATGTACATGAAGATCAAGGCCCAGAAGTGAATGATGGACAAGCGATAGCTGTACACCGGTCGATCTGATGCCTTGGGCAGATAATAATACATGATGCCCAGCACGGGCGTGGTCAAGAAGAAGGCGACGGCGTTGTGGCCATACCACCACTGCACCAGGGCATCCTGCACGCCGGCGAAGACGCCGTAGGACTTGATGCCGGCGCCAAAGACCGGGATGGCCATGTTGTTGACGAGGTAGAGAATCGCGATGGTGATGATGGTGGCGATGTAGAACCACAGCGCGACGTAGAGATGCTTCTCGCGGCGGATGGCCATCGTCCAAAAGAAGTTGATCGCGAAGGCCACCCACACCACGACGACCATGATGTCGATGGGCCACTCGAGCTCGGCGTACTCCTTGCCCTGGGTGATGCCGAAGGGCAGCGTCAGGGCGGCGGCGACGATAATGAGCTGCCAGCCCCACAGGTGAATGTTGGAGAGCACGTCGCTCGCCATGCGCGCTTTCAGCAGCCGCTGGGACGAGTGGTAGATGCCGGCGAAAATCATGTTGCCGACGAAGGCGAAGATGACGGCGTTGGTGTGCAGCGGACGCAGCCGACCAAAGGTCAGCTCCGGCAGGATGTTCCAGGAGGGGAAGGCGAGCTGGCCGGCGATGGTGACACCGACGAGCATGCCAACGATGCCCCACAAGACGGTGAAGCCAAGAAAGCGACGGACGACGTCGTCGTTGTAATGGACGTCCTCCATGACAGGCGCGTGGGCCGCCGGGGTTGAGGGTGCGGTGCTCATCGAAGCATCTCCGGCGTGGCGGTCAGTGGGGTGGTCAATGTGAACGGGAACGAGAACGGGAACGGGAACGGGAACGGGATGGATTCAGGGGTTGTCGTCGTCGAGCGGCAGAGCGCGGAGGCGATCGGCGTGCTCGTGATCCCCACGCGAAAACGCCGAGACGAGGCCGAGGATGGCGAGCACGACGATGCCGCCGCTGACAAACATCGTGAGGAACAAGGCGCTCATGCGGGGACCTCGGTGGCCGCCGCCAGCGATGGAGAAGGGGACGACGACACGGCCGTCGACGGTGACGGCAAGCGCACCAGGGCAAATGCCAGCAGCAACAGCGACACGCTCATGCTCGGCATCAGCAGCGCCACCATCAGCGGCGTCAGCAGACCCATCAGACCCACGGTGATGACCGCGACGTTGTAGACGGTGGCCACGATCAACAGGCCCGTCAGGACCTGATGCAAGCGGCGGGCGACGACGATGACGTCGACGACGCTGCCAAAGGCGCCGGCGGCGGTGCTGCCGAGCAACAAGAAGTCGGCGCGGGCGGGCAGATGGGGACGGTCGGTGGCGGGGACGCCGCAGACGGCGGCGGCGGCGAACATGGCAGCGTCGTTGACGCCGTCGCCGACCACAAGCACCTGGTCTTTGCCCAGGCGATGAACCAGCGCGGCTTTGTCGTCGGGTTGGCACTCACCCAGCACGCGCTCGGCGGGAACGCCGACGAGGCCCGCCAGGGCCACGGCGCGCTCGAGGCTGTCGCCGGAGGCCACCCACACGTCGATGCCGGCCTGGTGCAGGCGGGCGATGGCCTCTTTGGCACCAGGGCGCAGGGCCTCGGTGAACGAGATGGAGGCGCTTTCGACGACGCCGTCGACGGTCACAACGACGCGGGTCGAGCCAACGTCGCCATCATCTTTGGCCACCACCACCCGGGCGCCATCGACGGTGCCGGTCAACCCCTGCCCGGCCTGCTCAACCACGACGACCGCCGCCGCCGCCGACGACGACGACGACGACGGCACCATCGACTGCAGGGCGCGCAGCAAGGCGCGGGATCGACCGTGGTTGCTGCGGGCGACGATGGCCAACACCGCGAGCCGGGCCCGGCAGGACAAAGCCAACAACGCCATGCGGGAGTCGACGTCGACGACGGGCTCGTCCTGGGTGAGGGTGCCGGTCTTGTCGAAGATGGCGTGGCGCACGAGGCTGGCCCGCCACCACAGGCGCGGATGGCGAACGAACACGCCGCGCTGACGCAGAAGCACCGTGGCCCTCTCGACGGCCAGCGGCGCGGCGATGCCGAAGGCGCAAGGACAGGTGACGACGAGGAGACCAGCGACGATCTCCAGGACGCGCGCGCCAGGCGCGTGGCTCCATACCAGGGCGCCCAGGCCGGCGACGGCAAAGGCGCCGACCACCCAGACCCGCGCCAGCCATGGGAAAATGCCCGAGGCCACCGGGCGGTCGACGTCGGTGTCGTGGCCGCGGTCGGCCAACAGCTGCGACAGGCGCGTCGACGAAAACGGCGACGTCGCCCGCACCAACGCACCGCGGGGGTCGATGACGTGGGCGCCAGCGACGACGGCCTCTCCTGGCAGCAGGGTGTGGGGCTGGCTCTCGCCAGTCAGCCACGCAAACGACAGGGACCGCCCCTCGCTGCCCACGACGTCGGCAGCGTCGGCCAGCACGACAGCGTCGGTGGGCACGAGCTCGCCGCAGGCCAGGTGCAAGGTGTCGCCGACGTTGATGTCCTTGACGGTGACAAAGCGCAGCTGGCCGTCTGGGTCGATGCGACGGACCCGCAGGCCGGCGACCTCGTCGTCGCGGCGGGTCAGCAGCTGGCGATGGCGCAGCACCAGGCGGCGCTCGACCAGGCGGCCGGCCAACATCAGCGTGACAAAGATGGCGACGGTGTCGAAGCTGACGACGACGCCCTGCTGAGCCGCCAGCAGGCTGGCCGTCCAGGCGGTGATCATGCCGACGGCGATGGGCAGGTCCATGGTGGGAGCGCCGCGACGCACCGAGGCGATGGCTCCGCGCACAAAGGGCCAGCCGCCGACGACGACAACCAGCAGCGACGACACCGCCGCCAGGCCCTGAAAGAGGCGGCCGAAGCGGTCGTCGGGGGACAGGCCCAGAAACAGCGAGAACGACGCAATCATCGCCGCCATCGCCAGCGCCGACGAGATGCCCAGCCGAAACAGCAGGTCGTCGGCCGCCGCCGTCGAGGTCTGCAGCGCCGTCGACGACGCCCCCGCCGGCCGCACCCGATGACCCACCGACGACAGCGCGCTCGACAGGGCGACGGGGTCGAAGTCGTCACCGATCAAGATGTCGAGGGTGCCGCGGGCGGGGTTGAGCACGGCGTTGGCGACGCCGGCCGTCTTGCCCGCGACCTTTTCCACCAACCAGGCGCACGAAGCGCAGCTGACGCCGTCGACGTCGACGGTCAGACGGCAGGGCCTCCCCAGCTGCAGCGCCGCTGCACGCGCGGTGGCGACGACATCGGCCAGGGCGGCAGCGTCGGCATCGTCGGCCTGCACCGCCGCCACCGGACCGGGCGCGCCACCCATGGCGTCAAAACGCCCGAGTCCAAGCTGGTCGATGACGCGGCGTGTTGCCAGGCAGCCCGCGCAGCAGAACACGCGCCCGCCGTCCTTGCACACGGCGTCGCCGGGCAGCACCGCCAGATGACAGTGGGCACATGACGTCGGCGTGGAATCAAGGGGCACGCCGGGCCATTGGCATCAGACGTGCCACGCCAACACCGCCGCGACGTCGGCACAAGACGCATCCGGGTGCGATGGCACAACGCATCGCGGCACAACCCCGCAGAGCGTGGTCGCGTCTTTTCACACTGCATTGGGGTCAATGCGCGCTTGTTGCTCGGTCCTTCAGACGAAGGGCAGCAACAAGGACAGCACATAGTCACCCACCAGGGCGCCTTCGCTGTCGTTGGCGAAGTCAGCCGCCCCCAGCCGACGCGAGACCCCGGGGGCCGTGTCGCGAGCGGCGTCTTGCAGCAGGGCCGCGGTGGTGACGTCGGGCGACGGCAGGCGTCGGTCATCGAGGGCGCTGCCGCCGAGGACAAACATCTCGCGGTTGATGCGCGTCGACAGGCCGTCGAGGTTCTCAGAACCCACCACGCTCAGGGTGTGGCCGGTGCTCGTGTGCACAGCGACCGTCTTTCTGTGAACGGGCTGGGCGCTGCCGAGCGTCTCGTGGACGGCGATGTTGGGCTCAGCCACCAACTCCCGCAGGGCGAAGCGGCGCGACAGCTGCGACACCATCAGCGCGTCGTTGTTGTCGTTGGGGCCGTTGGTGACGACGGTGAGCCTGGCGCCACGCCGCGCGGCGGCCACCATGGCGTCCCTCAGGGCAGGCACCGGGATGAAGTACGGGTTTTCGATGACGAGCGTGTCGCCGACCGACAGCCCCTCCAACGTCGCCAGCAACACATTGGTCAGGTGGTTGTCGCCAATGCCGGTCTGGGACGTCGCGATGGGCTGGTGATGAACCACCCTCAACATGACGTCGTCGCCAGCGTCGACGACGGGCACGGCGCCGGGGACGAAGGCACCACCAGCAGTCGCCGAAGCGGACTCGTTCCAGGTGGTCGCAAAAGACTTCGACGTCGACGCGACCAATGAAGAGCCTCGGACCAGCAGCTCGGCGTCGTTCCACAAGGGCTGCCCCGCGTGGCGACCGGCGGGCTCGTACTCGGGGGAATCCGGGCTCAGCAGGTAGTCGTCGCCGACATTGTTGCCGCCGGCCATGACGGCCGCCATGGGCTGACCAGCGACGTCGTTGCCATAGACCACCAACTGTTTGCGGTGGTCGCGGCCGAGGCCCCGCAGCAGCTCGGGAGCATGGTCCGCCGCAATGCGCCGCAGATCCTCCACGATGTCGCTTGGCAGGCTCGACGTCGACAGCACGGGCAGCTCGGCGCGACCCATCATCGCGAGGCCAGCGAGGGTCAACAAGCGACCCGGATCCCGAGCCAGCGCCGCAGGGTCGACGCCGCTGTCGACGATGGCGCCGACTTCGGCCATCAGACGGGCGAGGTGTGGCGCGCCGGCCGCCGTCAGCCGAGCACCGAGGGCGGGGTCGGTGGCCAAAGCGCGGCTCACGTCGCCCATGAAGGCGACCAGGGAGGCGCGAGGGTCGTTGATGAGGGCGACGTCGACGCCGGCGGCACGCAGGCGCTGAAAGGCCACCGGCCCGTGAACCAGTTCGTGGGCGGGGTCCTTGATGCTGCCGATGGTGTCGATGAGCACCTTGACGTCGGCGCCACGCCCCCGGGCCCGGGCCAGCGCGTCGATGAGTTGGCTGCCGCTGACGTCGTCTTTGAAGATGAAGGTCTGCATCAAGACCGTGCTGCCGGGACCGGCGCGGTCAATCATGGCCAGGCGCTCGCTGAGCACATCCTTGCCCTGCCTGATGAAGGCGACCGTGTTGCCGTGGTGGGCTGTGCCGTCGTCACCGAGCAGGGTGTTGAGTCGGGTGCGAAAGGCCGCCGACCCCACCGTGGGCGCCTTCGCGGGTCCGGTGTGGGGGCGCAGGTCGACGGGCAGCAAGGCGTCGACGTCGACGCCGTCGATGGCCAAACCCTCCTTGTTCCAGTGGACGCCGTGGGCTGTCGACGACGACACGCCGTTTTTGTGTCCCGTCACCTGCCCCGTGATCGTCCCCTCGGATTGCTTGAGGCGGGCGTCGGCCGTGACGTCCACGCTGGCGCCGACGCCTGCGACGCTGGCGCCGACGGTGACCCGGCCCTGCAGCTGCAAATCGCGATTGACCGACAGGCTCCCCGACGTCGACAGCGACGCCCCCGGCTGGCCGGCGATGCCCCGTGACGCCAGCGACGCCGACCAGGAGCCTCCCCACGCGACCGTCGACAACGCCCCCAGGAAGCCCTTGACGGTCAAGTCCGGCAGGCTGCCGGACGACGACGACTCCAGGAGTCCTGCCCTGGCCAGGGACAGCAGACGGGTTTCCAGCCGCGGCAGCGACGGCGCCGCCAGGGTGTGCAGATCGTCCTGATCGAAGCCGGCCACGACGACCTCGCCCTTGAGCTCAACAGCACCGGTTGCGTCAACGCTGAGGCCACGCAGGCGCAGGTTGGCGACGACGTCCTTGGCCCGGTCGGCGACCCCGCCCATGACGCCCGTGGAGGGCTGCAGCACCGACGGGTTCGTGATGCGAGGGTATTGCGACGGCGCCAGGGCGAGGCGCTGCCCTTCGTGCAGCATCGAGGCCTCAAAGCCGATGGTCAGACCGGTCATGACGGGCTCTGGCAAGCCATCTGGTCCCGGCGCGGTGCCCAGCGCCAATCGCAGCACCAGGTCCATGCCGTGGGCGGTGCGGGGCACCTCCAGTTCCAGTCGCCGCCCCTCAAAGGGAATGCCGAGCACCATGGCGTCCTGCAGGGTCAGGCGCAGCTCCACGTGACCGCTGGCCAGGTCCTTGGCCGCCAGCCCCTCAAGCCCCGGCAGGTCCACCCCCAGCAGCCGCGCCAGCGTGCTGGCGACGCTGCCGGCGGCGGCTCCCCTCGACGGCTCGCCCCCCTGCAGCCGCAACGCGAGGGGAGAGAGCCCGACCCGCAGAGCAGCCGGGGTGCCCAGGCGCGGCAAGGCGTCTTTGATGACCTGACCATACACAGCCGTCGTGGGCGCAGCCGTCGTGGGCGCAGCCGTCGTGGACGCAGCCGTCGTGGGCGCAGCCGTCGTGGGCGCGGCCGTCGTGGACGCGGCCGTCGTGGACGCAGCCGTCGTGGGCGCGGTGGCGCGCGGTGCCCTGATGTCCATGAAACACTCCAACGACGCGAACGGGTCAAGCCAACATCGGTCGCCGTCTGCACCTACCCTCGCACGGCCCAAGGTGGCTTCATACCCGCCCACGCCCCTTCTCCCAGCAGAGGGAGAAGGAGCGGCGGGATCAGAACGGGCGGGGAGTCACTCGGGAATGATGACGTCGAAGCGGATGTCGCCCTGAAAAGAACCGCATTCCGTCGCGCTCTCGTCTTCGTAGACCACCGCGACCACCCCGCCACCAAGGACCGCCATCGCCGGCGCATGGACCCCGTCGATGCCAGCGACATCCGTGGCTTGACCAAGGACGCCGCCAGCCACCGTCGCGGTCTGCACGCCCAGCACATCAAGAGCCGTCGGATCAGCGCACAGCGCCGGGGCCCACGTGATCACGGCCGTGTCGCTGGCCGGCGACACCACCGACACGTCGCCCACGTCGCCCAAGAAGACGTCGACGTCAGGTCCAAGTGCCGTCTCGGGGGCCAGCACGGTGTCGTACACGCGATAGTGCACGCCGGTGCGGAGCCCCGTCGTCGACATCCAGGCGACATGCACGAGGCCGGCGTCGTCGAATGCAAGCTTGGGCACCGAGGTCTCGTCGAGACCCGACGACGCAACCACGACCTGGATGTCGGGGTCGTTGGCGGCCGGGTCGAGGGACATATGGGCCAGCACCAACTCGCGACGCCCCCCTTGCAGTTGGTTCCAGGCAATCCACACCGAGCGCTGGTCGTCGGCCACGACCGCTGGATGGCTGATTTCCTGCCGCACGCCCGACGTCGAAACCTCCACCGGGTTCGACCACAGTCCCGCCGCACGAAGGGCACCGTTGGCGTAGCCGGCACACTCGACGGGGCAATACACCGACATGTTCAAGAAGCGCGTGTCGCGGCCGGCGTCGGGGTCGGCATCCCGCTGTTTCCACCACACCGCGACGACTTCGCCCGTCCCCGTCGCCACCAACGCCGGCTCATGATCGACGGCCTTCAGTCTGGTCGTGGGGTTCGCGATGTCGACGTCGACTTCGGTGGTCGTCGGGCTGATCGAGCCATCAAAGCGAATGAAACGATGCACCAACGTGCCCTGGGGATCGCTGAAGCCGTTGTCGATCCAAACGAAATGCTGTTCGCCGGTGGGCGTGTAGGTGACAGCGGGCTCGATCGATCGCACGGCGCGGGCGTCATCCGACAGATTGATGGTCCGGGAGAATGCGCCCCGGACGAAGGCACGGGTGAAGATGTCTGGCGGCAAAGTCGCCGTCAGACGGTTGCTGGTGTTGCGCACCGAGCAGGCGAAATCGAGGTCGTCCCAACAATCATCCTCCCAGGCGATGGCGACTTCCTGGCCCGGACCGACCGCCACCTGCGGTGCAAAGGCGCCCACGCTGCGATGGCCCTGGGCGTTGGAGGCGAAGTCGGTGACCAATTGGCTGCCGGCGACGAGCACCGTCGTGATGGTGGCGGTGCCGCGGACGTCGGCGCCACTCAAGGCATCCGCCCGCAGCCGCACCGCCGTGCCCGACGCGGCCGTGGGAATCGTGATGGTTGCCTCCCACACATCCGCCGTCGACGTCTCGGTGGCCGGGAAGCAGGTCGCCACGCCGTCACCGATGCAGACGCGCAAGCCATCGACCAGGTCGACAGGCTGATCGACAGCGACGACGACACGCAACGGGCCGGGACGAATCAAGGTGCCCTCGACCGGACGGAGAAACGACGGCACCGGGTCAACCGCACGCTCGATGTCAATGCAGCCGCGCGCCGAGCGGTTGCCGACAAACTGTCGCTGCAACAGGTCCGGATTGGCGACCTCCAAATTGAACGGCACGACGTCAGAAGACTCGAAACACAGGCGGTTCACACCCGGCAACAACCCGACATTCGGGCTGCAGGTGAGGTCCGGACGCGCACACCCCCACTCAATCAAGCCGTCGGCGGCCGCCACCGGCAAACAGTCGCTGAACGCGAGCTCATCGCAGACCCCGCCGGGACAGGTGGCCTCAGAGACCACCAGCTGCGACACACAGATGTCGCCGTCGAGGTCCTTGCTGCCCGTGACCCGGGCCTCAAGCTCCCGGGTAAAGGGAATGGCCGCGAGAACAGCGCGGCTGTCGGCCACCGCCACGACCACCGGCGCTGCGGGAGCCTCTTCATCCCGGCGCAGGAAAAATGGGCCGACTTCAGAGCTCTCCGACGTGCTGTTGAACACCGAGACGGCGAAGTCGCTGCGCCCCGGCAGAAGACCGGTGAACGTGACGGTCCACGTCAAGCTGGTGGAGGGAGCCAGTTCAGCGAACGTATTGGTGTTGGTTTCGTGCACCTTGACGCCGCTGCCGGCGACCTTGCGCCCCCGCAGCGTAATGGCGTTTCCTCGAATGGCGCGACGAATTTCGGGGATGAGCACGGTACAGGCAGAGCTCGTCCCCGACAGCCGGTAGGGACCAAGACACTCCACCGTCGGCAAGGCCAGACCAGCAACGCCGGTCACGTTGACGGTGACAGCCGGGCTGACGTTGCCCGCTGGGTCAACCGCGCGAACCAACAGGGGACGCACCTCAAGGACGGCGACCGTCACCTGCCCCGACCAGTCCACAGCGCCAGGCTCACTGATACGGACATCGTCGACGACGATGGCGCTGTCGCTGTCCCTGGTTCCCGCCAGGCTGAGGGGCCCACTGGTCGTGCCCTGCTCGACAAACACCGTGCACGCCCGCGGGTCGCTCGCCGCACACGACGGAAACGCAATCACCGGCGTCGACGGCGCCACCGTATCGAGCACCGTCGTAAAGGGACCAACGCGCACACTTTCCAGGCCGGCGTCGTCAACGGCGTACAGGTAGTATTCGTTGTCGCCCTCGATGAGAGACACGATGGTGGCGAAGCCCTCGGCGTCGCACAACGCCAGCTGGTCGAAGCGCGCCGCCGGCTCGTCGGGCGTGAGCGCGATGCCGACCGCGCTGCCGTCATCGCAAAAGCCAGACAAGGGCATCTCGGCCTGATTGGTCAAGGCCGGCGGGCTGGCCACCGGCGCCCCGGGCAACTGCCGCACGTCGACGACGATCACGAGGGGCTCACTGGCATTGGCGCTGGGGTCGACCGAACGCAAGGACAGCGTCGTTTGACCAAGGGGAAAGGTCCGGTCAAATGTCCACGTCGTCAAACCCGCAGCGGCCGGCACCACTTCGATGCCGTCAACGGTGAGAGCACTGTTGGCCTCGCGCCCACCACGCAAGGTCAAGGGCGCCTCGGTGGCCGCAGCGTCAATGACGATGGGGTTGGCAAAGGGTTCGACCGTTGGCGCCGCAGGCGCGGTCGTATCGAGCGCGCCAAACAACGTCAGTTCCGCCGGCGCCGACGCATTCGTGGCTTGATCAACACAGGTCGCGGTAACAGTGACCTCGCCCAACGGCACGTCGACAGGGAAGGAAAATGACGTACCAGCACTCGTCACGGCCGTCCGCACCAGCGCAAGCTGCCCCACGACCACCCGCAGCTCACAATCGGCCTCCTTGGTTCCGGTCAGCGTGACCTGCTGCGTAGTCCGTCCAGGGGGCACGATGATGTTGGGATCGATGGCATCGAACGTCGGGGCCGACGGCGCCACCGTATCCAACGTGATGGTCAGGGGCCCAGCCGGTGTACTCAACACACCGTCGCCATCGACCGAGACCCCGAAGAAGATGTTTGGCCCCTCCTGGAGGTTGACCTTGGCCGCAAACGATGCGGTGTCGTCGACGGCACCAATCTCGACGGGCGCATCGTCATTGCGCTGCAGCCTGATGCCCGTGAAGGCCTGCTTGGTGCCTTCGATGTCAGCGGTGGCGACGTTGGTGAAGGAGTCGGTCGTGATGAACGTCGGCGCCTTCAGAGCACCGTCGACGCGGCCGGTACACTCGCTGCAACCGGCTGCCACGGCCAGTGCCAGCACCATCGCGACAACGAGACGAGCGGTTTTGATCATGGTGGTCAGCATAGCAGGGCTCCAAGGCATGCAAGGGCGGTGAGCCGGTCAGACGAAGGCGGCGACGGCCACTGCCAGGCATGTCGGGTTGTCAAACACCCCGACGCTATTGGCATCTCGCCAAGCGCACCGAGCAGAAGGTTCAAGGCTCACGGTGACAGGGGACCGCACATGCCCTGCACCGAAGGCAGCGCCGACGGCGTCACGCGCAAACAGTTGCCGGCGTTGGCGTGCCGCAACTCGTCAGTCGGACAGCCGTAGTCTTCGGGATTCACGCAGACGTCTTCGACGATGCCGCGCTGAGCACCACCGTAGAACTTGTTGTAGATCTCCACGTTCAGGCAGCGACCCTCCTCGAAAAGGCTCAAGGCGTCGTCGACGCCGATGGCGTCGCCACCATCGAGGGACTCGGCCATGCGAGCCCACCAGCACTCGGAGGTCGCCGTGATGGGATCGGTGGGGGCAATCACGATCAACGGCTCCTCACCGGTGTAGATGGTGAAATTGAGTACGTACAACAGCGTCATGCCGATGCCCTGCCTCCAGGTGTGGGTCGCGAAGGCTTCATCTTGCACGGCGCCAAGGTCGCCAAAGGAGTCCTGGACCGAAGTGTAGATCTCGTCGAGGAATTCCAGGTTGGAGACCAGCTTACGTCCGGAGCAGGAACGATCAGCGCGACAGTCAAGAGCCTCGACGCCAGCGCGGAAGGTGCCCACGCGCTGGCTGACCCGGCGGAACGGCCCTGGCGTAAAGCAGGTCGCCGACGTCGGGTTGCAGACGTCATCACCGCCGCAATCAACGTCGTCGGCGCAGGTGATCGGCTGGCCGCCGGCATCAGCCACTTCGGTGACGAACTTCAAGGCGACAGGCACCCCGGGTCCGTCGATGGCCCGGTCGATCTGACGCTCGACCACCGTGGCCAACTGGCGGCCGTAATCCGAGGACGACGACGTGGCGAAGGCATTTTCGTAGAACGATTCACTCACACCAAGGGGGTCGGTCGGCGTCGGATCGACCAGGTAGAAGGGCTCGCGACCGTAGAAGTCGGCGACGACCCGGTCGTCAACCAACAGCGACAACTCGTCCAGCGCGGCGGCCGAGTTCAGCAGGGATGCGTTGGGCTGCACCTCAGAGATTTTGGCTCTGGCCAAAACCAGTTTTGAGCGCACCGCACCGAAGATCGTCGACGGGCTCACGATATGTTGCCGGCCGTTGTAGCTGCCAGACCGGAAGGACAAATAGCGACCGGGCGAACCAAAGAGATTCCAGTCGGTCGGCCCCTCGGCCTCGTGCAATTCCGTCAGACGGGCAACCTCAGAGGCAATGGCGCGAGCGAGGTACACCCGCAGGAAACTCGTAATCGTGGCGTTGCTGCTGGCCAAGTCGTCAGCGACGCCACGCAGCGAGAGCACAGCCTGGGGGGGGACGTCGACGAGCAGGGTGCGCGTGCGGGGAATCGCGGTCCGCGCCTTCGACGCCGCGTCCCGCGGCTCACGTACGTTGGTGACCTGATTGAAGTTCGACAACGCCAGCCAACCGGTGTCGGCGGTCGGACTGGGGTTGTCGATGAACAGGGCATCGAGGGCCCCAAAGAGGTCCCGCACGCTGAGGAAGCGGTCGGCCACCGCGGTGTTACCGGCGGCATCCGTCGTCGTGATGTGCAGTTGGTAGTTGCCCAACCCGAGTTTGGCGAGGTCGAGTTTGCCGTTGGTGCACAGAGCACTGGTGCAGAACTCGAGGACGGCGGCGGGACCAGAGTCAAGACCGTCAGCGAGGGCAGCCGGCGTCGAACGGAAGACCTCGATGGGGGGGTCGGTCGAGCCAACGCGCGTCATGGTGGCGACGAGACTGCGGATGCCCGAGGCGACCAGGCCGTCGTTGTCCGTGGCACCGAGGGTCAGGTTGATGTCCTCGCCGACGAAGCCGTGGGGCCACGTCGAAACATCGCTGGCCACGGCGTCGACGGGCTCGTTGTACTTGACGGGCGAGACCCACTGCTGTGGCAGGTCTCCCGGCGAGACGCTCGGGACCGTCTTGTCGATGGCAAAGCAGGGCTCCTGGGTGGCGCCCTGGCGGCC
>CAJBHN010000248.1 GCA_903952805.1 uncultured Myxococcales bacterium
CCCATCGCCGCTCCCCGCTTGCGTGGCGAGGTGCGCGAGCACGCGACGCGCTTCGGCGAGGGCGAAGACATTGAGAAAAAAGTTGGCGACGACGGCGGCCACGAGGGCGGTGCCGATGCCGGCCCAGATCGCATAGGCGGTCCCGAGGGCGATCGTGCGCAGGGCGAGCGTCAACATCGTGAGGCTGCCGACGTAGCAGACGGCCATCGCGATCGACGGTGCGAGCCGCGTGAACCCCTCGGAGAGCTTCATGCTCGTCGTGCCAGCGACCTCCAGGACGATGGCGGCGGCGAGAAACACGGCTCCCGGACCATCGCTGAGAGCACGCATCGCCGAAGTATGCCGCATCGGTGGCGGACTGCTCGAATCGGGCCACGGTGGCACCGTCGGAAAAGCTGAAGCCGGCACCGACGTCGACACCCACAGCAGGCAGGACCTGCCCTGCGGACGCTGCCGCGACTGGAGGGGCCGGGCTCTCGCTGCCATGGCCCGGGGTCGGTGACGCGGTCGTCGTTGCCGTCGACCGTAACGCGGGCGTGTACCGAGGGCGGTTGGGCGGGAGCCAGGCATGAAGCCCATCGTGGAACCTTCGTGGAACCTTCGTGGAACCTTCGTGGAACCCATCGTGGAACCCATCATGGAACCCATCATGGAACCCATCATGGAACCCACGCTGCACCGGGCCGGTTTCACAGGGCGAATCCACGCGAGCCCCAGGCGAAAGCGCACACACAGGGTGATCCAGCGCCGACGGCCGCGTGGCCCGGCCGCACTGCAAAGCCATCCCAGCAATGGGCACGCTCCGCGCATTCCGCGACGCCGGAGGTTTGCGATGACCAACGGCCCACACGGACCCACCCTGCCCCTGCCCGAGGCCGAATTGGCCTCTTTGAACGCGCTCAGCGGCCGGGAAAGGCTGCACGCCCTGCTGTTATTGCTGGCCCGCAAGCGCGGGCAGGACCTGCATTTGTCGGCGGGAGCGCCGCCGTCGCTGCGACTGGACGGTGACCTGGTCCGCCTGCCCCTGCCAGACCTCACCCCCGAGGAGGTCCAGCTGCAGATGGCCGAGCTGCTGAGCGACGAGCAAAAGCGCGCCTTCGCCGAAAATCTTGAGCTCGACTTCGCCATCAGCGTCCCCAACACCGGCCGCTTCCGCTGCAACCTCTACCGACAGCGCGGTTCGTTGTCGTTCACCGCCCGCTACCTGCAGGAGTTCGTGCCCAGCACCGAAGTGCTGCGGCTGCCCCGCATGCTGCACGACGTGGCCCTCAAGCCCCAGGGGCTGGTGCTGGTGACGGGTCCCAATGGCCACGGCAAATCGACGACGCTGGCGTGGATGATCGACGTCATCAACAAGGAGCGCAGCGCCAACATCGTCACCATCGAAGACCCCATCGAATACCACTTCCACCATGGCCGCTCCAACGTGAACCAACGCGAAGTGGGCACCGACACCCACACCTTTGCCGAGGGCTTGCGGCACGTCGTGCGTCAAAACCCCGACGTCGTCGTCATCGGTGAGCTGCGCGATCATGAGTCGATCGCGACGGCGTTGTCGGCCGCCGAGACCGGCCACCTGGTGCTGGGCACGATGCATGCGTTGAACTCGACGGCCGCCGTCGACCGCATCCTGGACTTCTTCACCGGCGACATGCAGGCCCAGGTCCGGTCCCAACTCGCTGAGATGCTGTTGATGGTCTTTGCCCAGCGCCTGCTCAAGCGCGCCGACGGCAACGGCCGCGTCATTGCCTGGGAGTCGATGTCGCAGTCGCCCCGGGTGAAAAATGCCATCCGCGAAGCGCGCGCCCATATGTTGCGCGGCCTCGCGCAGGGCAATCAGGGCGACTTGATTCCGTTGGAAAAGAGCCTGGCCGACCTCGTCGTCAGCGGCACCGTGATGCGGGAAGAAGCCATGCGTTTTGCCGGCTCACCAGAATACCTCGACGACCTCATCCGCATTCGCCGGGAGCAGCACCGGGCAGCCTGAGCTGGGCCTGACTGTAAAACGCAGGCCTCGCCTGGACCGCGAGGCCTGACCTGGCTGACGACGGCTACTTGGAAAACAGGCCCCGCAAAAAGCCGCCGCCGGCGTCGCCGCCTTCGGCCTTGGCTTTGGCCTTGTCTTCACGGCAGCTGCAGCGCTTGTCGTGGGGCACGTCCCGCAGCACCTGCTCGATGTGGGCGCCGCAGCCGGCGTAGGTGGGACGGTTGCACTTGGAACAGGTGACTCGCTGACACATGGCTGACCTCCAAAAGAGAACCTTCATCGGACCTTCGTGGAGAGCCAGTGGCCGTGCAAAAGGGTGCACGGCGACACCCGACGGCGGATCCAGCCCCCAGCTGCCGCGTCCGGCTGCGACGCGCGCGCTTGCCCACCGCGTCGCCCACCGGGTTGCCCACCGGGTTGCCCACCGTGGCCGACGCCCCCATGGTCCGGGCATGGTGGATCGCAGCGCCCTGGGTCAAGTCGAGGTCATCTGTGGCCCCATGTTTTCGGGCAAGACCGAGGAGCTCATCAAACGGCTTCGTCGGGCCCAGATCGCGCGCCAGCGCGTGGTGGTCTTCAAGCCAAAGATCGACGACCGCTACGACGAAAACGCCGTCGTCAGCCACTCCTCGATGCGCATCGAGTCCATCCCCGTTGAGGGTTCGGCCGACATCGATCGCTGGCTCAAGCGCGCCGATCGGGCTCCCAGCGTGGTGGGCATCGACGAAGCGCAGTTCTTCGACGTCGGCATCGTCGACCTGGTGGAGCGGTTGGCCGACCGCGGCGTGCGCGTCGTCGTCGCCGGCCTTGATCAGGACTATCTGGGTCGACCCTTCGGCGTGATGCCGACGTTTCTGTGTCTCGCCGAGAGCGTCACCAAGCAACTGTCGGTGTGCATGGTGTGCGGAGCGGCGGCGTCGAAGTCACAACGGGTCCACAAAGACGCCCACCGCACCGGCAAGGGTGGCGACGACGTCATCCTGGTGGGCGCCGGCGAAGCCTACGAGGCCCGGTGTCGCCGCTGCTATGTGCTCGGCACCGACGTCCCTTCGACCTGAGGCCGCTGGCCACGACGTCGTTTCCGCCCCGGCCTGCTACTGTGGGTCCATGTCGACGTCAGCCATCGCCTCGCGCTCCGCCCGCGAGTCACGCCTCATCCGCTCACCGCGCTTTCGCGACGGGAAGTTCCACAACACAATTCCGATCTCGATGATGAAGCAGCCGTTTACCGCGGGCATGGCCTACGAGCAGCTCAGCGGCATGGGCAAACGAGCGCCGGCGCACCCGTTGCCCATGTTCGGCGACACCGTCGGGGCGCTGGCCCGGGCGCCGTCAGAGACGTTGCGCGTGACCTGGCTTGGTCACTCGACGGTGCTCATCGAGATCGACGGCGTGCGCCTGCTGACCGACCCCGTCTTTGGCGAACGCGCCAGCCCCGTCAGCTTCGCGGGCCCCCGGCGCTTCCACCAGGTGCCGCTGTCGTTGGCCGAGCTTGGGCGCATCGACGCCGTCGTCTTGAGCCACGACCACTACGACCACCTGTGCGCGCCGACGGTGCGCGCCCTCGCCGCCGGCGCCGTCGCCGGCTTCAGCGGCGGCTTCGTCACCGCCCTGGGCGTCGGCGCCCACCTCGAAAAGCTCGGCGTCATGCCCGAGCACATCACCGAGCTCGATTGGGGCGATGGCCATACGGTCACAGGCGCGGTCGGCGCCACCGTCGACGTCGTCGCGGTCCCGGCGCAGCATTTCAGTGGGCGCGGCGCTCTCGATCGCAACGCCACGTTGTGGGCGGGCATGTGCATGCTTGGCCCCCGCCATCGGGTGTTTTTCTCCGGCGACACCGGCGCCACCAGCGAACATGCCGACATCGGCGCCAGCTTTGGTCCCTTTGACATCGCCCTGTTTGAAATCGGCGCCTTCCACCCCGCCTGGGGCGACATCCATCTGGGTCCCGACGGGGCCTTTGACGCCTTTGCCCGCATCAACGCGCGTGCGCTGCTCCCGGTGCATTGGAGCACCTTCGACCTCGGGCTCCATCCCTGGCAGGAGCCCGCCGAGCGCCTGTACACCCGCACCCGACGCGAGCACGCGGCGCTCTTGACGCCGCGCCTGGGCGAACCCCTGGAGCGCGACAGCCTCACGACCCCCTGGTGGCGCGAGGTCATGGCGCGCCGCAGCTGACGACGCACCATTGGGCTACACCCACGCCATGAGCCCCGACTGGAACGCCGTTCGCGCCGCCGAGCATCACCGCCCCTTTCCGGCGCCGACCTCACCGTGGCTGATGACGATGAGCTGGTGTGACCTGTGCTTCTTGCATTGGTCGGTCAACGTCGACGACCTGGGCGGTGATGGGCGCGAAATGCAGCCGGTCGCCAGCCGTCATTGGCAGGCCCGCTCTGGCAGGCCACGGCGGCGCGATGTCGCTGCAAGCAGCACCCGAGCCATGGTCATTGCACCGTGAAGGGGAAGGTGACGTCGGCGTCAACCTCGCCGCCGATGGCGACGGAGCCGCCGCTGGCGAAGTCGCCGGCGACAGCGTCGCTCTTCGCCGCCGTGCCGTTCTCGGGGGGCAGATGGCGCAGCATGAGCTGCAGTTCGGCGGTGCCGGCGGTGGTGGCGACGACGGTGTGGGCGAGACCCACGGGCAGAGCGTTGGCGTCTTCGTCATCGTAGCCGATGGCGGCGAGGGCGGCGGCGTTGTCGCCGGTGGCCTCGCTTTCAACCCCGCTGCCGTAGACGAGCACCTGGTGCTCGTCGCTCTCTTCTTGCACTTCCTCGGTGATGTCTTCGGCGGGGTCTTCCAGTTCATTCA
>CAJBHN010000249.1 GCA_903952805.1 uncultured Myxococcales bacterium
CCACTCGCAGCCGGGCGTCGGTGACGACGTCATGGGCATAGGCGACCACAACTGTGCCGTCGTCGAGCACCACCACATCGCCCACCACACGATTTGAGCTGCGGGCATACGGATCAAGATCTCGCTTCTCCAGCACGCCGACGCTGTCGACCGAGAAGGCAGCAACGTCGGTGGGCCGACGAGCCAAGCGCAGGCGGTCGTCGGCACTGTAGTAGGGCAGCACGATCCGGCCGGCGCGGTCGACGCCCAGAGCACTGCCCCGCCCCACCTGGTCACCAAAGCCGACCTCCTCGCCGACAAAGCCCGCCAGCAACGCGATTGGGCCGCCGCTGGTGGTGGCGGTTGGCAGGTGCGGAAACGGAGCAACGTCGACATCGGCGCCGGCGGCCTTCATCACGATGCGATCAGACGGGCGCCAGGCGAAGCGGAAGATCTGCGTGTCCTGACGGGCATACGACAAGACCGGTGCACCACCAGGCAGCAAGGCGAGACGTAGAAAGCTCCCAACGGCACCCTGGGCGTCCACGGTGATGACATCACCCTCCAGGGCGCTGCCACCCGGGACGGTGACCGCGTAACGAACGTCGCCGGGGTCGGCGTCGACCCAGGCCACGTGCAGCCGCGATGAAGCGTCCACCTCGACGTTGGGGTACCAGCCCGTCCCCTTGCGCTCACCCTCACCCTCGCGAGGCGCGTCGAGCACGACAATGGACGAAGGCGGCGGCTCCGTCGTCGACAGCGGCGCAACCCGAGCGCACCCATCACAGCCGTCGCAAGCCGCGCCTTGCAGCGTGGCCAAGATGATGCCGGTCAGAACCCCTCGTCGATGCATGTCAGGTGTCTATCAAGCTATGACATTTGAGAAACATCGGAGGCATCATGGCCAGCAAACGCAGCGGAGACCTGCTCGGGAAAGATCTGTCGTCGTTCTTCAAGAACGCCGTCTCGGCGCTGGAGGACGTCTCGGGGCAGGTTTTGCGCAGCGGACAGGCGGGCAAAGCAAGCCTCGACGTTCAACTCTTGAAGCGTCAGCGCGCCAAGGCGTTGGCGCGCCTGGGCGAGGTGCTCCTCGATGAGCATGATCGGGGCGTTGCCCTGCCCGCCGCCGCCGACGACCTGATCGCCGACGTCAAGGTGCTCGACGTCCAACTGCAGGAAGCCAAAGTCGAAGCCGACAAGCTGTGGAACGCTGGCGATGCGGCGAGCAAGGACGCCGCAGGAAGCACAAGCCGGGCACGAGTCAGCGACGACGACGACGACGACGACGACGCGTGAGCGGCCGGGGTCACTGGGCCATGCGCTTGGCGACCTCAACCCGTTGCGCCAGGTTGTTCTGGGAGAAGTAGCTTGGGTCTTTGTCCTTGATCTTCTCCCACGACGACACCGCTTGCTGCGGTGACCCCGCCAGCAGTTGGGCCATGCCGTTGTAATGCCAGGCTGGCATGAAGTCGGGAGCCACCTTGATGGCCTCGCCAAAACTCCGCAGGGCCTGATCAAGGCGATTGCTCTGGACGTAGACACGCCCAAGTCCGGTGAGCGCCGCTGGATTCGCCGGCTGCAGGACCAGGGCTTCGCCCAGCTTTTTCTCCGCGGTGGCGAGGTCTTTGACGTCGAGGGCGTCCCAGCCTTCGGCAACGGCCCGCTCAACAGGCGTCGCGGTGGCAGGCAGAGCGTCGGCACGTCGCTGGATGTTTTGGGCCGACGGCCCGGCGTTGGAGCCCTGCATGGGGCCGCCACCGCGAGCGCCCCCGCCGAGGGCATCCTTGCTGGAGGCGCCGCCGCCGTCGCTGGCTGCGGCCACCGGTACCAGGGGCTGGGCAAGGGGGCCCTCGCCCCGCAGACCGCTTTCAATGTCGACGATACCCTTCTTGACGTGGTCAATCATCGGCGAATCGGCCGGGGCGAGCTTGAGGTAGGTCTGCCAGGCCCCAAGGCCCTTTTGCATGTTGTCGCGCGTCATGCCGGGCGTCTCCGCAACGGCGGCTCCCATCAGGAACAACGCATCCAGCATCTCGCCCTGGTCCTTTTGGTGCTCGGGACTTGTCAGGACGTACTCAAGCTCAACGATGGTGCGATCGCGATTGCCGAGGAAAAAGAAGCAGCGCGCCAGCAGATTCCGGGCGCTGGGGTAGATCGGGTTGTTGTCGAGGACCGCCGACAAGATTGTCGAGGCCTCGATGAAACGACGCTCCGAGAAATACAGCTGCGCCACGGCCATATCCCGGTCAGCCCCTGCTGGCACCCGCTGCCCCGCGCGCCCGCTCTTGGCCTGATCCTCGAGAAGCTGGGTCACACTCACCAACGAACGCTTGCGCTGGTCGTCAGTGAGGTCGGGCCAATCCTTCTGGATGCGCGTCGCGATGGTTTCAGGCGTGATGACGCCGTCGAGGATGTCGTCGAGGAGCGCCTTCTTCTTTTCGAGTTCCGCGTTGGACGTGGCCGACCCCCAGGGGGCCGGACCGGGCGCCTTGGCCGGATCGGCGGCGCGGCCGACCCCCGGGGGCTCCAGGCACGCGGAGTTGGCAGAGAGGCACAAGGCGAGCAGGAGGAGGGCGCTTCGGGGGAGCATGCAGCCTCATAGCAGCCACGCCCGTCACCGCCAGTGGCGACACGTCAAGAGCCAGGGCGTCCCGACGCATCATACAACCACATCAGTGACGACGACGACGGGTGCCCCACAGCAGCACCGCCACCAGTGGCGCTGGCCACATGGAACCCGGTTTCTCCCCACACACACCGCGGTAGTTGGAGGCGCCGACGGAGCAGACATAGCGGGACTCGGACGAATAGGAGCAGTCGAAGCCCGCGCCACAGATGTCGACGTTGTCGAGGCATGAATCGGCGCGGCACAGACCGCCGGGAACGCCGCTGTCGTTGTCGTCGCAGGTGTAGCCTTCGCGACAGTCCTCGTCGTCACACGTGACCGTGCAGACGCCGCGGTCGCACAAGCCGCTGCCACAATCACGATTGCGTTCACAGAGTTGGCCGTTCTTGAGGTCGCCGTCACGACCGGTCTTGCAGCGGCCGAGTTCGTCGTCGTCAAGCACACAACCCTTGCCACTGGGACAGTCCATATTGCCGCGGCGGACGTCGCAGTCGCCGACGGGAGCAACTTCGCCCTCGCCTTCACCCTCGGCGGTACCGCCGACGCAGACGTTGCCCGAGCAGACCTGGCCGTTGTCACAGTCGGCCACATTGGTGCAGCGCTGCTGGCAGGTGGGGGCGGCACCGGCGACGCAGATCTGGCCGCCCGAGCAAAAGCCCGTGCCGGCGCAGGAATCACCAGGGCTCGTGGTCAGCACGGTGCCGGCTGCGGCGGCCACGGCCAGGTCAGCCCTCAAGGTCGGCTTGCCCCGGCACGTGGTGCAGGTGCCGCCGTTGTTCTGCAGCAGCTCCACGACGGCGTTCTTCGTGAGGCCACCGTTGACGTCGAGCATCAAGCTGATGACGCCGGCGACGTGTGGCGCGGCCATCGAGGTGCCAAAGTAAAACGAGTAGGGAATGCGGCCCTGAAACGGCGACACGCTGGCGTCGACCGCGGACAGCACGCCGTCGTTGAAATTGTTCTGCTGATCGCCGCCCGGCGCAATGATGGCGATTTCGGGACCAAAATTCGAATAGGGCGCCAGCGATGTTCCGTTGACGGGGCCAAAGGCCGCAACCGCGACGGAATCCGGGCACTTGGCCGGCGACGCCACCGGGACGCCGTTGCCGTCGTTGCCAGCAGCGACGACGATGATGTGTCCGCGGGCCGTCACCTGGCTCCACACATCGTTGGTGAAGGCGTCACACGGTGCCCCGGTGGCCCCCAGCGAAAGGTTGATGACCCTTGGTCGGTCCGCCGCTGCCAACAACGGCGCGGGCGCGACTTGAAAGCCCGCCATCCACGCCACCGCTTCATCGATATCAAGCGTGGTGCCGCCGCAGCGCCCGAGGGCCCGCCCCGTCACGAGCCGCCCATTCCAGTTGATGCCGCTGATGCCGACGTTGTTGTCGGTGTTGGCGAGGATGGTGCCGGCGACATGGGTCCCGTGAAAACTGCTGGGATTGCCGTTGCACGCATCACCGGGGTCGCTCGCGTCGGCATCGCGGCCGTTGCCGTCGGCGCCGACGGCTGGATCGTCGATGAAGTCGAATTCGGCCGCACCCTTGCCGAGCATGTCTTCGTGGTTGAACAGGGTGCCGGTGTCCACCACGCCGACGAGGTTGCTGGCTTGGCCAACGGTGATGTCCCACGCAGCGCGGGAGCCAATGGCGTCGAGGTGCCACATGAACTCAAAGAGCGGATCCTGGGGCGTGGCCAATGCGCGCCACACCCAAACGGCAGCCGCGCCGGCAACACCCTTGTGCCGCTGTGCCGCTGCCACCAGCTCCAACGTTTCGGCTTCGCCGGTGATCGTTCGCTCTTCAAGCAGCAGCCAATCAAGCACCACCGCTCGCTTGACCACCAAATGCCGGCCAAGGGCTTTCGACAGGTCGGCCGCGACGACACGGGCGTCGGCAAGCTTGGTGCTCGGCTTGATGAGCAGTTGCCCGGCGACCAGACGGTTGTCCTTGCCGATGGTGGGCGCCTCACGGTCATGCCTGGGGGCGGCTGAGACGGCCGAGGCTGTCACAAGAAGACCGATGACACCGAGCAGGGAGAAACGCCGCATGAACCCTCCGCATGTCTCATCCAGCGAAATGCTGCCAACGTCACGAAGGTAGGAGTGCCGTGGCCAGCGCGTCGAGCATCGCCCTCCCCGCCGTGCGCCGGGTCACCTTCCGCTGTAGCAGCGGCGCGGGTTCAGACGGTGGCCCCGCCGTGCCAAATTGGCAAACCATGACATCCAAAGCACTGCCAACCTGCCATGCTGGCAAGAACCGGGACGCGAGGCCATCACAGAAGTCCTTGATGTGACGAGACTTTTCGGGAATCGTGGGCCCGGCCCATGCCTTGCTTGATGGGCGATGCCGGCGTGACGCCGGGCGTTGGACGGAGGTCTGGTTCGTGCTCGAAACCTTGTTTCGCAAGCGATTCTTTGTGGTGCATCTCGCGATGACAGCGGTGCTGGCACTGCTGTTGGCGAAGGTCACCACCGCCATGGCCGCCCGGGTGCTGGTTGAGAAAATACAGGAGGCTGCGGCATTGACGCCGACGACGAAGCCGCCGCCGCGGCCGAGCAGCCCGGTCCGGGATTTCCTCGCCACGGCCAACGCCAACATCTTTGATGGGCGTCGAGAAATTGTCATTGAAGATACCGACGGACCAGATCCGGCCGAGGCGAACAGCAACGCCAACGTCGACTGGCCAAACGCACCCAAATCATCGCTGCGCCTGCGCCTCGTGGGCACCATGGCGTTTTCGGAGCCAACCATCTCGCTGTGCTCCATCGTCGATGAGAGCCAAACAGGCAGCCACGCCGAACTCTATTCGGTCAATGCGTGCACCGACATTGACGTCTCGGCGCTGTCTCCCGACGAACAGAAGCTGATCGGCAAACCCGCCCCTTGTAGCCGAGTCGGCGAGCAAGCAGTCGTCAAGCGGATCGAGCCCGAGCGCGTGTACATCTTCAACACGAGCGACAGCCGCATCGAGTACCTCGCCCTCAACGAACCGCCGGCGCCGGCCGGAGAGCGCCCCATGGTCGCCAAGGCCGAGGTCACTGAAAAAGCAGACGACGGAGCCGCCGACGGCATCGTCAAAACCGGTGACAACCAATTCGGTGTCCCACGCTCCACAGTCGACAATGCCCTCAACAACCTCTCGAAGCTCGCGACCGATGCCCGCGTCGTTCCAGCGTTTGAAGGCGGCAAACCCGTGGGCTTCAAGTTGTTCTCGATCAAGCCAGGTTCGCTGTATTCGAAAATCGGACTGCAAAACGGCGACGTCATCAGCAAGATCAACGGATATGAGATGTCCAGCCCGGAAAAAGGGCTTGAGGTCTACCAGAAGCTCAAGGACTCCTCCACCGTCACCGTCGACGTCAAGCGTCGAGGGAAGCCGATGACGTTGGATTACACCATCCAATAATGTTGATGCATCGCCGGCCTGCGTCGGCGCGATGAATGGTGCCTCCGCGGCTCGCGATACGAGCACCCGATTCAACCATTCCTGCTGACCAGACATCATTTCGCTTCTGTCATTTCCTGATTTCCTGTTCCTCCTGCCACTGAGCGTTGTGCCCATGACCATGAAGAGCCTCCTTGTCCGTCTCGCCGTGTGCGCGCTGTTGAGCACCGCTGTCCCGGCTGCGGCGCAGACCGGCGAAGGCGCCGGCGACATCACGACCACCAAGGTCAACCTGCAGAAGTGCAAACCCCAATCGGGGACCATCGCCTTCAACTTCGACAAAGCGTCGATCCAGGAGGTGCTCGACCAAATCGCTCGCATTCGCTGCATGAACTTCATCTTGTCGGACCAGGTGAAGGGCAAAAACGACATTTCAATCGTATCCCGCACGCCGGTGACCGTAGCTGCTGCCTATGCTGCTTTTCTATCGGCGCTGGAAGCCAACGGCATGTCCCTCGTGCCGGCGGGGGCATACTGGAAGGTCATTGAACGGAAGGATGCCGCCAAGGCACCCCTGCCCCTGTACGACATCAGCAAAGACGGCACGCTGCAGCGGATGACCCCAAAGGAATCGCGGGTGGGGGATTTCCCCAACAGCGACGCTCATGTGACCCTGCTCTACGAGGTCAAATACGCCAACAAGGACCAGGTCCAGCAGCTCATTCGCAACCTCATGACCAAGAACGCCGACCTGCAGGCGCCAGGCGGCAGCCTCCTGATCCTGAGCGACTCGGGGAGCAACATCCTGCGCATTCTTGAGGTCCTCGACAAGATTGATGTGGCCGGTAGCAGCAATCAGCTCAACGTCATCACGCCCGATTACGCCGACGTCGCCACCATCCAGCAACGTCTGCAGGATATCTATGGTGTAGGTGACAAAGCGGGTGGTGCGCCGACGGCGACGGCCCGCAAGGTCATCAAGAAGGCGCCCACCGAAGGCGGGGCCGCCGCCGACGACGCCAACGAAGCCAGCGATGACGTCACGGAAGTCAGCATCACCAAGATCATCGCCGACGAACGCACCAATCAACTGATTGTCATTTGTTCGGCCAAGGCATTTGAAAAGGTCTTGGAGGTGGTGCGAATTCTCGACCGCCCCCTCGCTGACCAGGGTGGCGGCGTGCGCATGTGGGTCGTGCCCCTCGCCAACGCCGATGCCCAAAAAGCATCGTCGACGCTGAGTTCCCTCGCCCAGGGCGGCACCGGCGCCAAAAGAGCGGCCGACGGCAAGGCCGGCATCAAGGCCAAGGAGGCCGAAAAGGCCGCCGCCCTCTTCGAAGGCGACGTGAAGATCACGGCTGACGAGACCACCAATTCGCTGGTCATCGTGGCATCGGCCCGCGATTTCCGCGCCCTGCGCTCGGTCATTGACCAACTCGACGTGCGTCGGCCGCAGGTCTTTGTCGAAGCCGCCATCTTGGAAATCGCCGTCAATCAGAACCGCAGTGTCGGGTTGTCAGCCTATGGCAGTTCCCCCATCGACCTGCCGATTCCGGGGACGACCGGGCCAGGCATCGTCACGTTCGCCAACGAAGGCGGTAAGGCACTTTTTGGTCAAGGAGCCAAAGTCGCCAGCGGCATCGCCCTGCTGCAGGCGTTGGAGCGCAGTGGCCGTCTGGATGCGTCGAGCGCTGGTCTGGGCATCTCGCTGGTGGAGAGCCTGAGTTCCTCGATCGGACTGTTCTCGTTTACCGGACCCGCCATCACCCTCATTGCCGACGACGCCGGCAACCCGGTGGTGAGTTTTCCCTCCGTCGGCGCTGTGGTCAACCTGCTGCAGGGGAATTCCAATGTCGACATCCTGTCGACGCCACACATCATGACCACCGACAACGAAAAGGCGGAGATTTCCGTCGGCGACCGCGTTCCCGTCGTGAAGGGTTTCCAGCCCGTGGGTGGTGCGGGTGCCCTGGGATTTGGTGGTCTGCAAAATGTCGCCTACGAAGACGTGAAGCTGAAATTCACCGTCACGCCCCACGTCAATGCCGACAACGACGTGCGCATCGAACTTGAGCAAGAAGTCTCCGATATCGCCGGCAACGTGGCCATCCCCGGCGGCGGCAACCAGCCCATCATTTCGTCGCGAACCGTCAAGAGCGTCGTCGTCACCGCCGACCAGCGCACCGTCGTCATCGGCGGCCTGATGCAAGACAAGAAGTCCGACACGGAAAGCAAGGTGCCCTTTTTCGGTGACATCCCCATCATCGGTTGGCTCTTCAAGAACTGGAGTGACACCAGCAAAAAGACCAATCTCGTGCTGTTGCTCACCCCATATATCGTGCGGAGCGAGGACGACTTCCGGAAGATCTACGACATGAAAATGAAGGAGCGGCAGGGATTCATCGACGCGTACTTCACCGACGCCCGCCGCTACGACCCCTACATTGATTACGACCGCAAATCCGGCCC
>CAJBHN010000250.1 GCA_903952805.1 uncultured Myxococcales bacterium
ATGTCAAGACACGGGCCCCTCGGGCCCGTGTGTCGTTGTGGTCTCATGGGTCTCGCCATGCCGCCTCGACCCCCCGCCCCATCGCTTCGCCGGCAACCTCACGGCCTGACGGTGGCGGCGCGTTGACGTCAGCGGCAGGCGTTGGCGTCGACGGTGGCCGGACAGCAAGACATGATGCGCGCGGTCGGTCGGGAGCCCGACCGCGCCACGCAGCCTGAACTTTTGCTAGCCTGCAGCCATGGACCCAACGCTCAGCAAAGCCGAGATCAAGCGTCTGCTCACCATCGCGATGGCACAGCCAAAGACCGACACCGGGCGCCTGTCGCTCAGTGAGCTCAAGGCCGGCGTGAGCGAACTCGGTGTCCCGGCGGCGAAGCTCGACGAGGCGTACCAGCAGCTGCGCCTTGAGCAGCAACGCGCCGTGATTACTCGCAACCGCATGATGGCCATCAGCGTCCCCGTGCTCGCCGTCGGCGCCCTGGTCGCCGGGGGCGCCTGGTTCGCCACGCGCCCCGCCCCGCTCCCCGTCGCGGCCGTACTCGCGCCCTTCACGGGCGCCGCTCACGTGACCGTGACAACGCGCGTCGACAACGACCAGCCCGTCGACGCCGTGACGCGCGTGTCGGTCACCTCCCAGCGGGAGTTCATCGTGTTTGTCAGCCTGACCGGCCTGACCCGCACGCACCGCGCCCACACCGATCTCGTCGACGCCAGCGGGGCCATCGTCGAGACCGATACGGTGCAGATGACGTCCACCGCTGAGCCCTACTCGGTGTGGTTCCACTTCCATGTTCCCTTCACGAGGAAACCCGGCGCCTACCTGGCGCGGTCGTACCTCGATGAACAGCTCGTCGCGACCACGCCCATCGACATCGTCATCGGCAACACCTCGCTGAGCACCGCTGTCGACGTCAAGAACGCCGAGCCCCTGACGCCGCGCACCCACTTCGTCGCCGGTGTTGACGGCAGGGTGCTCGCTCATCTGCACTTTGATGACCTCCAGGGCAGCGGCGGCAACGTCGAATTCCGATGGACGGCACCCGATGGCACCGTCGCTCGCACCCACATCATCACGGTGGCACAGGCGCATGGCCCCTACGCCGTGTGGGACGTCCTCAATTTCGAAGGCAGCCCCCCTTTGGGCGACTGGAAGGTCGCGGCGTTCTTTGAGGGCACGCCCGTCACCGACACGAAGTTCGACGTGAGCGCCAGCGGCAAGCGCTGAACCAGCCAATGGTCGACGACGTAGGCGACGCCGGCGACGCCGAGGTCACCATCCGCTGGCCCGCCGGCGAGCTGCCCGAGCAGACCATTACGCTGCAGGCGGGCCACCGCTTCGAGGTCACGCAGGGACAAGACCCCGTCGTCCTGCCCTGAAGACGACGAGGACGACGACGACGACGACGACGACGCTGACATCCCTCATGTCAAGACACGGGCCCCTCGGGCCCGTGTGTCGTTGTCGTCCACGGCGTCCACGGCGTCCACGGACCCGGAACGTCCGGCCTATAGCGTCGGTGCGACGACGGGCGCAGCCGCGTCGGCGGGGACGGCGGGAGCAGCCGCGTCGGCGGGGACGGCGGGCGCAGCCGCGTCGGCGGGGACGGCGGGCGCAGCGGGGACG
>CAJBHN010000251.1 GCA_903952805.1 uncultured Myxococcales bacterium
GCGGTCAGCGCCGTCTATGGTGGTCCCGCGCTGCAGGATGGCCGCTGCTACTATTGGCGGCTGCATGCGACCAATGAGGTCGGCGAGGGCCCCCGGGGTGACCCCCAGGAGTTCTGCGTCGACTTGACGCCACCGGCGGCCTTCCAGAATGTGTCGCCCGCCGACGGCTCCGACCCGGCCACGCGAACGCCGCGCTTCCAGTGGAGCGTCGCTGCCGACTGAGCGACGCACGCCCATCCCTCCTCTCCACGGAAACCACCGTGACCCTCGTCTCCTCCCTTCCCTCGCCAAGCCCCCTGACCCGGCTCGCGGAGTCCACATGAAGCGTCTCGCTGCCGTCAGCCTCACCGTCGTCGTCGCCGGTACCGGATTCTGGCTCTCGCACCATCGCGGCGACGCCGCCGTGACGCGGGCCAACGTCATTCATCCGTCGGCTGACAACCTCACCGAGATCTCGACCCTGGCCGACGACCGGGTGGCGCGCGGGGCCTCGCTGCAGGCCCAGGGCAAGGGCATCCGTGGCGAGGGCATCGACATGCCTGAGCCCGGCACGCTGGCGTTTACCTCCTTCAACGGCGCCCACGTCACGCAACGGGTCGACGCCGCCGCCATCGTCGGCCTGGACGGTCAAAAGCGCTCCCTGGCCCGCCAGCCTGCCGACGGCGTTGCCACCGGCGACGGTCAGAAATCCCAAGCGCGCTTTGCCGACTTTTTTGCCGGCCTTGACCTCGAATACACCTGGGACGGACGGGACATCGAAGAGTTCTTCCACCTCGACGACGGCCTTCGTCAGGATGTGGTTCGCAGCGGTGGCAGCCTCGTGCTGACGACGGTGTTTCCCGGCCTCGACCCGCGCAATGCCGCCTTGCAGAACATGCGGAAAGAAGCGCCTGATCCCCGCACGTTGGCCCAGGGCCAGCCCCTGCCTGCTCCGCCCCTGCCGGGCCAGCCGATCGACGCCCGCGGCGAGGTCGAGCTCTACGCCGATCTCGGTCGCTTCATTCTGCCCCCCGCCGTGGCCGTCGATGGCGCGGATCATCGAATCGAGTTGGACCGCCATTTCGAGTTCACATCTCGGGGCCTTGAGGTGGCGGTCACGGTGCCTGCGTCCTGGCTGGCCACCACCGAAGGCCGCGTCGTCATCGACCCCTCCGTCATCGACAACCGCCGAACCATCAATCTGAACGATGGCAACAGCTATGGCTATTCCATCGTGCGCGATTCGCTGGCCCGACTGCATGTCGTCTACGCCGCCGTCTACGAAGGAAGCTGGTCGGTCGCCTACTCGTCGTCATCGAACAACGGCATCAGCTGGACCCGCCCCACTCGGGTCTTCTCGGGCACCAGCACCATCTATTACCTCGAGCCGCCCACCCTTGCTATCGACTCGCAAAACACCCTGCACACGGCGTGGTCGATGTACGGGGAGTTCGCCGCCGACGACAGTTCCGTCGATACGCTCGATGGCAACAACTTCGCATCGCTGGTCAGATATGCCCGCTGCAGCGATGGCTGTGGCTCATCGAACTGGCAGTTCCAGGGCAATCCGAGCGGCAAATTCATCAGCCAGAATTCAGCCTCCAATACCTGGGAATACGGCCCTCGCCTCGCCATCGATGCCAACGATACCGCCCACCTGATGTACATGGTCTGCTCGAATGACTGCTTCCTGACCTACCTGACGATCGACGCCGACGAAAACATCACCGGCGACCTCGAGGCTCCAGGGCAGTATTTGTGGGATTACGGTCTCTTCATCGATCCATCCAACACACCGAATGTCTATTACTCAGAGTATTTCTGCTCGAACAACAATGGGTGCCGCTATCAGCTGCGCCGGGCCATCTATGATACGAATCTGGGCGCGTGGGCCGATCAGGGCCAGTTCGATCCGCGCCAATCATCGTTCGCCAACAACGCCCTCGACACCTGCGGCAACGACAATGACGCCTACTTCTACGGCATTTCTGGCAGTGTCGGTCCCGACGGCCTCATCCACATCGGCTTCTCGGTCTACAACGGCTGCAATGGCTATTTCCCGGCCCACGTCGCCTACGACACGGTCGCCAACGTTTTCACCGACGCGGTCTTCGTATCAAAGCCTGACAACAGCAGCGGGCGATTTGTCTACGCATCCAATCCATTGGTGACGGTCGATCGCGAAAACGATGTGCACTTCCTGTGGAATGAGCGCGACACGCGCAACACGCTGTTTGTCGCCGACAAGGCGGCGGGCGCGCAGCTGTTCAGCGCCCCCGAGCAACTGTTGCGCGCGGGCAATGCGTCGCCCATCAAGGCCCTGTGCAGCAAATATTTCCCGGTGTCCATGCGTGGTGTTGATGGGGAAAATCTCAGCATCCTCGTCGTGTTTGGTGGCAATTCGCTGCAATACCTGTCCACCGGTGCTCCGCTGGATGCCCCGGTGCCGAGCGCCCCTCGCAATCATACCTACACCGATACCCAGACCCCGAACTTCTCGTGGCTGAAGCTGCGCAACGACCCCGGCACCTTCGATTACGTCGTGGAAGTCGATGAATCCCCGTTGTTCAACACGCCGTCGCTGACCACCCTGCGCTCCAACCGTGCCGCCACAGTGCGTTTTGAGCCGGTCGCCGGCCTGACCTTGCGCGATGAGGGCTGCTATTACTGGCGTATTCGCGCCGAAAACAGCGTCGGCTCCGGACCCAACAGCGAGCCCTTCGAGTTTTGTGTTGACACCACCCCGCCACTGCCGGCGCGCCTGATTGCTCCGGCGGATGGCAGCGACCCTGGCACTCGGACGCCCACGTTCATCTGGGAACCGGGCCGATGAGCATGAAGCACCTCAACACGTCGTCTGCCCTCCGACGGAGCATCTTCATGCGGTACCCCTGGACAGTCGCTCTGCTCTTTGTGGCTCAGGCCGCATTGGCCGCCCCGCCCGGCGGAACGGATACGCTGTCGCCGACGGCACCTGCCCCGTTGTATCCGGTCGGCTCGATCATCAATCCCCAACCGATTCTGGCCTGGGAAGAAGCTTCCGACGAGTCGGGCATCCGCGAATACTCGGTTGAACTCTCCAGGTCCTCGTCGTTCAGCACCATCGACTTCGAAGCACGCCTCGTCGACAACGGCGTGTCTCCCGGCCCTCTTGAAGCGGGCACCAC